>JAENWI010000017.1 GCA_016650115.1 Peptostreptococcaceae bacterium
CCAGATGAAGGACCCAGATGAAGGACCCAGATGAAGGAGCGGTGCGAATTCATTATAAATGGGGAAATATAACATTTTTTAACTCTAAAATGGTCCAGAATTAGCGTTAGAGTTAATGAAATGTGTTATATGTAAAGAATTTTAACTTTTTACAACATTAATTCAAGCGAAAAAGATAAATACTTAGATAAATGCCTTTTATATGAGGAATTTTTATACTTCTGGGAGTAATATAAAGGGAAAAGAGTTAAAAGACTTAAAATGCTTAACTTCCTAGTGGTTTAAATTAGTAAAAAGAGTTAAAATTAATGCTCGGGGGTGGCTCGTCGGCGTTTCAAATGTGACTTGTGGGTTTGAGGGCGTTTCAGGTTTGTATCAGGGTGCAAAGATGTATGGGCTAGCATGAGAGTAGATGCACAATGTATGACCAGTCAGCAGGGATGCAAAATGACCAGTCAGCAGGGATGCAAAATAACCAGTCAGCATGGATGTAAAATAACCAGTCAGCAGGGATGTACAACGACCAGTCAGATGCAATCCTGTTGAAATACAGGTATATATTTTTTTGCTAAGTTATGATATAATATCAAGGTTAACGAATGAGTAAAAGAAAGCAGGAAAACATGAAAAACAAGAAAAAGATAATCAATATTGCGGTAATCGCCCACGTAGATGCAGGAAAGTCAACTTTGGTTGATGCATTGCTAGGACAAAGTGGCGTTTTTAGAGCAAACGAAGAAGTAATTGACTGTGTTATGGACAGTGATGATATTGAAAGAGAAAGAGGAATAACTATTTATTCTAAAAACTGTTCAATTATGCATGGAGACGTTAAAATAAACATAGTGGACACACCAGGACATGCGGATTTTTCATCCGAAGTGGAACGTATTATTAAGACAGTTGATACTGTAGTTTTATTGGTTGACTCCAGTGAAGGACCAATGCCACAGACAAGATTTGTGCTGCAGAAGTCATTGCAGCAGGGGCTCAACCCTATTTTGCTAATCAATAAAATCGACAAAAAGGATGCAAGACCGGTAGAAGTTGTTGATATGGTTTATGAATTATTTATGGATTTGCATGCTAATGATCAACAGCTTGATTTCCCGATATTATATGGTATAGCAAAGCAGGGTATTGCAAAGAAAGAACTAGATGACGACAGCACAGATTTAACACCATTATTTGATACTATTATTTCCCATGTCAAGCCTTATCCGAATCTTAACAAGGAACCATTGCAATTTCAGGTTTCAACATTAGCTTACGATGATTATATTGGCAGACTTGGTATTGGTAGAATTACAAAAGGAAAGATAAAAACTGGTCAAACAGTTGCAGTTGCAAAGGCTGATGGAAAAATTGTCCAGAGAAAAATAAATCAGTTGTTCACTTATGTGGGGATGAAGAGAACATCAGTTGATTCCGCTGAATGCGGAGACATCGTTGTTGTTGCTGGAATTTCCGACATATCAATAGGTGAAACTATCTGTGATGAAAAAGATGTACAGCCGATGGAAATGATTCAAATAGAAGAGCCTACCCTTTCTATGAACTTTATGGTTAACAAGTCTCCATTTGCAGGCAAGGTTGGTAAATTTGTCACTTCAAGACACATCAAAGAAAGACTGGATAAAGAGCTTGAAGTAAATGTTGGACTGATTGTTGAGGAAACAGAATCTACAGATAGCTTTAAGGTTTCAGGAAGAGGAGAACTTCATCTTTCCATATTAATCGAAAATATGAGAAGAGAAGGATATGAACTAGCTGTATCAAAACCTGAAGTTATCATGCATAAAGATGAAAAAGGCCATAAACTGGAACCTGTGGAGGAAGTAATTGTTACGGTTGCTGAACAGTATGCGGGAGCAGTCATATCAAAGTTGAATATCAGAAAAGGTATGATGAGACAAATGTCCAGCGAAAACGGTTATGCTAAAATAGAATATCTTGTTCCAACGAGAGGCCTGCTTGGTTATAGGACGGAATTCATTAATGACACAAGGGGAGAAGGAACGATGGTAAGGCGGTTTGAAGATTTTGAACCACATAAGGGAGACATCCCTCAAAGGACCAACGGCGTTGCTATTGCTATAGAAGATGGTATTTCCACTCCTTATGCATTGTACAATATCAGTGAAAGAGTTCAATTGTTCATTGAACCAGGAACGAAAGTTTATGAAGGAATGATTGTTGGCATGAACAGCAGAAATGATGATATGGTTATCAATCCATGCAAGGCAAAGAAAGTAACCAATATGAGAGCTTCCGGTACTGACGATTCAGTAAAGTTGCCGCCGTACAGATCTTTTACCCTTGAAGAAGCACTTGAGTTTATTGATGATGATGAATTGGTTGAAATAGTGCCAAATGATATAAGACTTCGAAAAAAAGTGCTTAAAGAATTGGAAAGAAGAAGAAGCGGCAGGTAGGAAAGGGAAGGTATATCATGAATGGTAATGTGATAGGGTTGTTTTTATATTATTGGGTATTTATTATAGGAGCTCTTTTTGCTCTTAAAATGTTTGGGGTAAATGACAGTTCGCAACTCATACCAATTTTGGCAGTAACAACGGTTTTTTATTTTGCCTTTCAATTTATCAGAGGTAGAGCAAAGCAACGGAAAAATAAGTAATAACAAGTTGGAAGAACAAGTTAAGGAAGTGAAAGAAATGGATATAGGAATAGGAAGTTTTAAAAGAACTAAAATAGTTGCAACAATAGGCCCGGCTTGTGAAGACAAAGAAACTTTAAAGGAAATGATTGACTCTGGAATGAATGTGGCCAGACTGAACTTTTCTCATGGCTCTCATGAAGAACAGAAGGTTAAGATTGAGACGATAAAGGAAGTCAGGAAGCAGCTGGGATTGAATATTGCCATATTACTGGATACTAAGGGGCCGGAGATTAGAACCGGGAAATTTTATAAACCGGAGATTCTCATCAATGAAGGTCAGATCTACAATCTTACTACCAGAGAGATGGTTGGCAACGAAGAGATGTGCAGTGTTACCTATAAAGATATTACACATGATTTATCAGTTGGGGACAGGGTTTTAATCGATGATGGGTTAATTGAACTGGAAACTCTTGAAATTATAGGAGATGGTGTTAAGTGTATTGTTAAAAATACTGGTATATTGAAGGATAACAGGGGTGTGAACCTACCCGGTGTGAAATTAAATTTGCCATCTATTACGGAAAAAGACTATGGAGATATTATTTTTGGAATTGAGAACGAGGTAGATTTTATAGCGGCATCTTTTGTGAGAAAAGCCAGTGATGTGGAAGAAATAAGGACGATATTAAAACATAACGGGGGCAGTTATATCAGAATAATTGCTAAAATCGAAAACGGAGAAGGCATAGAAAATATAGATGAGATTATCGAGGCTTCAGATGGAATCATGGTAGCCAGAGGAGACTTAGGCGTAGAAATACCCCAGGAGCAGGTACCTTTAGTACAGAAAAAAATAATTAAAAAATGTAATGCAGTGGGGAAACCTGTTATTACAGCAACACAAATGCTTGATTCAATGATTAGAAACCCAAGACCTACCAGAGCAGAGGTGGCGGATGTGGCAAATGCAATTTTTGACGGGACTGATGCAATAATGCTTTCCGGTGAAACAGCAGTCGGAAAATACCCGGTTGAAGCAGTGAAAAGTATGAGCAAAATAGCCATTACCGTTGAAGAAAACATAGATTTCGAAGAAGTGATGCGACGAAACATTAGTCTTAGAGATGAAAGCATTACCAATGCAATCGGGCATGCAACCGTTGCAAGTTCCTATGGGTTGAAAGCCAGAGCCATTCTGGCACCAACAGCTTCCGGCGGAACGCCTATGATTATTTCTAAGTTCAGGCCAAAGGCACCAATTTTTGCCACTACTTCAAATGAGGAAGTTGCAAGAAGACTGGCTCTCAGCTGGGGAGTAGAATGTCTGGTTATTGAATCTGCCGATACGGAAAGAGAGCTATTTATAAAGGCGATTGAAGCATTATCCAAAAGAGAAAAAATTAGGAAGAATGATGTTTTAATTATTACCGCAGGACTTCCTGTGGGCATAGAAGGCAATACAAACATGATGAGAATACACATAGTAGGTAGAGAAATATAAGGATATAAGTAATGGCATTTACCCATCTTCACGTACATACAGAATATAGTCTTTTGGATGGAGCGGCACGAATAAGTGACCTTATTGCACATGCAAAAGAAATGGGTATGGACTCCTTGGCGATAACAGACCATGGAGTAATGTTTGGTGTCATTGATTTTTACAAGGAAGCAAAGAAACAGGGAATAAAGCCTATTATTGGTTGTGAAGTATATACGGCTGCAAGATCCAAGGAAGATAAAGACTCTGATAAAGATAAATATCAGGGTCATCTTGTTTTACTGGCAAAGGACGAAGAGGGCTATAAAAACCTGATTAAAATAGTTTCTGAAGGCTTTACAAAAGGATTTTATTATAAACCAAGAGTTGATAAAAAATTACTTCGGGAGCACAGCAAGGGAATTATTGCTCTTTCTGCCTGCCTGGCAGGAGAAATACAAAGAAAGCTGATGAATAGAGATTACGAAGGTGCCAAAACAGAAGCGTTGGAACTTTTGGGAATATTTGGCGAAGGAAATTTTTATTTGGAAATTCAGGACCAAGGACTTGAAGAAGAACTGGCTATTTTACCGGATATGGAACGGCTTCATCTGGAAACAGGGATCCCTTTTGTTGCCACAAATGATGTCCATTATGTCAGACAGGAAGATGCGGAAGCCCATGATGTTCTTCTTTGCATTCAAACCGCAACAAACGTGGATGATGAAAAAAGAATGAGATTCCCTAATGACCAGTTTTATTTAAAATCAGCAACAGAAATGGAAAAAATATTTGCCAGATTTCCAGAGGCAATCAGCAATACAGCTGTTATTGCAGAAGCATGCAATGTGGACTTTACATTTGGAAAGCTCCACCTTCCTGATTTCATATCACCCGAAGGTAAAACGAATGAAGAGTATTTAAGAGAATTATGTGAATCCGGACTTGATGACCGATATGGGGAGTTGAGTCAGGAGCTGAAAGACCGATTTGAATATGAGCTGGAAACCATTATAAAAATGGGTTATATAGAATATTTTCTGATTGTCTGGGATTTTATTAACTATGCCAAGAAAAACGGAATAATGGTTGGTCCTGGAAGAGGGTCTGCAGCCGGCAGTATAGTTGCTTATGCACTTAAAATAACGGATATTGATCCAATTAAATATGGACTTATTTTTGAACGTTTTTTAAACCCTGAAAGAATAAGCATGCCTGATATCGATATAGACTTTTGCTATGAAAGACGGCAAGAGGTTATTAATTATGTTATCGAAAAATATGGTGAGGATAAGGTTGCTCAAATTATTACTTTCGGCACGATGAAGGCAAAAGCGGCGGTAAGGGATGTTGGAAGAGCTTTAAATATGAGTTACGGTGAGGTTGATGCAATAGCAAAGGCAATTCCTTTCGAATTAAAAATGACGATATCAAAGGCGATGGATATGAATCCTGACCTTAGACAGATGTATGAAAAAGATAAGAATATAGCAAAAGTTTTAGATATGGCGAAAGCTCTTGAAGGGCTTTCCAGACATGCATCAACACATGCTGCCGGTGTCGTGATTTCTAAAAAAAATATCAATGAATATGTCCCGTTATATCTTTCTGATAAAGGGATTTCAACACAGTTTACAATGAATACAATTGAGGAACTTGGACTTCTGAAGATGGACTTCTTAGGCCTTAGAAATTTAACGGTTATCAGAGATGCGCTTGAATCAATCGAAGAAAATCATGGTAGAAAAATTAATTTTTCTAAGATGGATTATGATGACCCGAAGGTTTACGAATTAATAAGCGCCGGAAATACGCAAGGAATCTTCCAACTTGAAAGTGGTGGAATGACTCAATTCATGAAGAATCTTAAGCCTGACTGTTTTGAGGATATTGTTGCGGGGATTTCATTATACAGACCCGGACCAATGAATTCCATTCCAACATACATAGAAAATAAAAAGAATCCAAAGGATGTAAAATATCTGCATGAAAGCCTGGAACCCATTCTATCGGTTACATACGGCTGCCTTGTCTATCAGGAGCAGGTCATGCAGATTGTAAGAGATTTAGCAGGATATTCCTATGGAAGAAGTGACCTGGTAAGAAGAGCAATGAGCAAGAAGAAAATGGATGTTATGCTTGAGGAACAGGAACATTTTGTAAAGGGAGCAGTAGAAAACAAGCATATGTCGCCGGCAGTCGCTAAAGAAATTTTTGGACAGATGATCAGTTTTGCTGAATATGCATTTAATAAATCGCATGCTGCAGCCTATGCAGTAATAGCTTACGAAACTGCTTACCTGAAGGCTTATTATCCGGTTGAGTTTATGGCTGCCCTTATGACAAGCGTAATAGGGGATTCCGCGCAGATAGCAAAATACATAAGAAATTGTAATGAAATGCAAATACAGGTACTGCCGCCATGCGTGGCAGGGAGTAATAAAAAATTCACCGTTGTTGGAGATGAAATTAGATTTGGACTTCTTGGTGTGAAGAATGTGGGCGAGGGAGTTATTAATGCCATCATAAAAATGCGAAATGAAAAAGGCATTCCAAATGATATCTTTCAGTTTATTAACAACATCGATATCCAGGAAGTGAACAAAAAAGCCTTCGAAAGTCTTATAAAAGCAGGAGCATTTGATTGTATCAATGAAAACAGAGCCCAGCTTATGGCTGTTTATGAAAAACTGATCGAATCCGCTCAAAATAATAATAGAAAAAATATAGAGGGGCAAATGTCATTATTTCAGATCAATATTGAAGAAATGTCTGCACCAGGTTCCGCTTCTGTACTTCCACAGGTTACAAATTTTTCAAAAGACACCTTAATAGCACTGGAAAAGGAGATGCTTGGCGTGTATATTACAGGACACCCGTTAAAGGATTATGAAGAGCAAATTGAAAAAATTGCCACCATCACCTCTGATGAACTGTCTCATGTGGAAACAAATGAACATATTGTAGATGGAATGAAAGTAACGATGGCGGGTATTATAAGCGGAAAGAAGATTCTGGTAACCAAAAGCAATAAACAGATGGCGTTCCTTGACCTTGAGGACCTTTATGGTATTGTTGAAGTCATTGTATTCCCGAATGTATATGAAAGATGTATACAAAGCATCAAAGAGGATCATGTGGTTGTGGTTAAGGGGACCATCAACTTTAAGGAAGATGAGCAACCAAAGCTTATGGCAGAAAAAATATTTGACTTAAATTTAGAAGAAGAAGTTTTGATTTCAGAATCCTTGAAAATTAGTATTCCGGAGGATTTAAACGAGACTGATGCACTTTCAGCATTGAAAGAGGTATTGATTGCACATAAAGGAAATACGCCGGTTATTATTAAAATAGACAGAACAGGAAAAAGGTTCAAGGCCAGCAAAGATCTTTGGGTAAGTCTAAGCATTTTGCTGAAAGAAAAGCTTGAGGATATAGGATTCATTCTGGAGGATGAAATATGAAGAAAATGGGGGTACTGACAAGCGGTGGGGATGCACCTGGTATGAATGCAGCCATTCGAGCTGTTGTTCGGGGCGCATTATATAATGGAATGGAACCATATGGAATCGAGAGAGGTTTTGAAGGATTAATGGAAGGTGATATGGCGGTCATGCATGCAGCTTCTGTTTCTGATATTATGCAAAGAGGTGGTACGGTATTAAAGACGGCAAGGAGTGAAAGATTCAGGACAGAAGAAGGTCAGAAAATGGCATTGAATGTACTGAGATCCTTTGGAATAGAGGGACTTGTTATCATTGGTGGAGACGGCTCGATGAAGGGGGGGCTTCAGCTTGCTCAACATGGAATAAACATTATGGGCTTGCCTGGAACAATAGACAACGATCTGGCTTATACTGAATTTTCAATAGGCTTTGATACAGCGGTAAACACAGTTGTGTCGGCAGTCGGTAACGTTAGGGACACCTCGTCCTCTCATGAAAGAACGACAGTGGTTGAAGTCATGGGACGGCATTGTGGCGATATTGCCCTGTACTCCGGGTTGACCAGCGGGGCAGAAATAATTCTTATCCCTGAAAGAACTGTTGATATCGATGCAATCAGCAGAAAAATGATTCAGGGCAGAAACAGAGGAAAGCTTCATAATATAATTATTAAAGCAGAAGGTGTAAATATTACAACAGAAGAACTGGTACGGATCATCCATGAAAAAACAGGCATGGATACAAAACTGGTTGTATTGGGATATGTTCAAAGAGGAGGTTCTCCGACTGCCAGAGATAGAATGCTGGCAAGCAGGATGGGATATAGAGCGATTGAACTTTTAAATGAAGGTGTAAATTGTCAAGCCATAGGTATAACAGGAACGAAAATAACTAATTTTGACATCGAAAAAGCCCTAAGCATGAAACGCAGACATAATGAAAACATTATACAACTTGCGGATATATTATCCATTTAGCTAAAACACAGATAAACAAAAGGAGGAAGTATGAAAAACGTTATGGTGTGTGTTACTCAACAGAGAACATGCGACAGATTAATAAAATATGGCCATAAACTTTTGGGGAAAAGTAAAGGTGAACTGTTCATCATCCATGTGGCTCATTACGAGTTCAAATTTCTTGGAAATTCGCAAGAAGGGGAAGCGTTGGAGTATTTATATGAAGAAGCCCTTGAATATGGCGCTAATTTAACGGTAGTTCGCTCAAATCATGTATTGGAGACGTTGGTTGAACTTGTGGAAAAAAACAAAATAACGCAGGTAGTCCTTGGTCAATCAGGTGGGGACAATGCTGAAAATAATTTTATCGTTCAATTCAGTGAAAGAATCAAAAAAAATACTGAAGTCATCGTCATACCAGCAGAGTAACTCAGGAGGGAAATATATGAGAATACTAACTATTATATCGGGGTTGCTAATGATGTTGGCAGGCGTCTGGTGCTTTGCAAATCCTGGTGCCAGCTTTATGTCTCTAGCTTTTATTCTTGGTATCGTCATGATTATAGCGGGATTAACCGGGGCAGTGAACTATTTTACAGAGAAAAACAGAAATGCAGAGGCCGGCTGGGTTATAGCAGAATCAATTTTAACATTTATCCTTGGCTGCATCGTGCTTTTAAACCAGATCGTGGTAGATGCAATGGTGCTTATTTTCTTTGGCATGTGGTTATTGTACTCAGGTAGCCTTAGAATAGTTGCAGCCTTTCAACTAAGAAAGTTGAAGGAAAAGGCTTGGCACTGGACATTGGTTTTTGGAGTTCTGGCATCAGTCATCGGTCTTTATGCTTTTATAAACCCACTCACATTAGGTTTGTCAGTAATTTTGATGGTAGGAGCCTTTTTTATTGTGCAGGGAGCAAATGTTCTTGTGATAGGAATAAATATGCCGCATAAGAAAAAATATTTCATTTAAAATAAGAAATGAAGGGGCAGTGAAATGAAGGAATGGGGAAAGCAGCAAATGTCAGGCGAGCCGGGAATAGATATTGATAATAAAGAAAAGGTTATTTCTTTAATAGTCCTTTCTTTAATTCTTATCACATTTTGGAGTATGATGGATTTAGTATTACTGACATTTATACTATGTTTTGTTTTTTATTCATTATTAATTCTTATTCAAAAGAAAATGGTTTCAATTTTTAAATTTAAAATTCCTGATGGAATAATTTTGATAGTATTGTATATCATTTCAATCATAATGCTGGTTATTGGAAGTGCTGTTTTCTTGCCAAAGGTGATTGCACAATTCGGTGAATTGGCAAATATCTTTTTTAATGTTGATATTGACGAGGTAAAAAAAGCTATTGGACCAAGACTGGTCTCAATTGTGTCTCAAATAGATTTTAATGCTTATCTGGACAAAGCTGGTTCTTTGGTTGCATTAATAGTTACTAAAATCGGTTATTTTAGTATATCGTTATTTATGTCAATTATTTTAAGCTTCATTATTCTGATGGAGAAAAATAAAATAAACATCTTTGGCAGGAACATGGCAAAAAGTAAACTCTCGTTTATGTATGAGTATTTTAGATACTTTGGCAGAAGTTTTGCACAGACCTTTGGTAAGGTAATGAAAGTTCAGATCACTATTGCAGCCATCAATTCAATTTTATCGATGGTTGTGTTATCAATACTTGGATTCCCAGGCATTCTTGGGCTTGGAACAATGATTTTTGTTCTTGGTCTTATTCCTGTAGCAGGTGTAGTGATTTCTCTCATACCCCTTTCAGCAATCGCCTTTAGTATTGGAGGGGTCATCCAGGTGCTGCAGGTTTTAGTTATGATTATTATTCTTCATGGTATTGAAACATATGTATTAAATCCTAAATTAATGTCAGCCAGAACAAGGCTCCCGGTTTGTTTTGTATTTATTATACTGCTGGTAGCTGAACATTATCTGGGAATATGGGGTCTGCTGATTGGTGTCCCAATATTTATTTTTTTAATGAGTATATTCAAGGTGGAATACAAAAGTGAAAGCAGCAAAACAAACGAAAACGCAATAGAGCAGAAATGAAAGCAGAATAAAACTGCTAATAGAATCGAATTGATAAGAAAATCGAATTAAAAATGGCAAACCGGCGTTGACCGGGTTGCCATTTATTTATTGCTATTGTTATTTTTTGTTATTCTCCTCGGGTGATGGTTATATAAGTGATTTCTGGTTTAGAAAGGAATCTTAACGGGATTTTAGTCGTACCAAGGCCGGGGTTGACATAAAGTTTACTTAATCTGGAATTGCTGAATTCAAACAACCCTTTAACATAATTTTTACCGTATGGAGGAAGAAAATCCTCAGTGTAGCCGGGTATGTGAATTTGACCCCCATGTGTATGGCCAGAAACCATCAAGTCAATATTATAATCTAAGATTAAATCTATAATATCTGGTTCATGACAAAGAAGAATATTAAAATAATCATCTCTTGCCCATGTCGCTTTTGTTATGTCGCCATATCCAATCATAAAGTCATCAATTCCGATAATCGAAAGCTTATGAGAATCCAAGGCAAAATACTGATTTTTTAGAACTTTAAATCCACCTTCACTTAAGATTTTCTCATATTCATTTTCTGCACCGCCACCATAATCATGATTCCCAAAAATTGAATATTTGCCCAAAGGTGCTTTTATAGATTGAAGCGCTTTAGAAATGTCATCCGGACTGCCATTAAACATATCCAGATTATCAATCAAATCACCGGCAAAAAAAACTAAATCAGGTTTGTTTTTTTCTATGCTATTTAAGACTTTTTGAAAAGCCTCCAAGTCATAATCATCACTGAAATGAGTATCAGAGAAAACTGCAATTTTTAAATTGTCTGCGTTTTCAGAAACATATGGAGAAGAAATTTCTATAGATTTCTCGACTAAGGTATTTGGCTCGATGAATCTGGCATACCCTAAAAAACCTGCTAAAATAAGGACGATAAGAAGAAATGACTTTATTAAAAATTTGATTATTTTAAACATTATTTCACCAATCTGTATTTTAAAAACAGCGTACTTTATTATAATACCATAAAACTCTTTAATGGCAAAATCATATTTATATGATATAATATATTCATGTATTTTGAATGAAAAACCAGTGATTCGGGGGGAGAAATTTTGAATGTTGTTATAATAGGCGGAGGGGCTGCAGGAATAAGCTTAGCCATAGAAGCTGCAAGGGAAAACCCGCAGGCAAAAATAGAGATAATTGAAAAAAACAACAGCCTGGGTAAAAAAATTTTTGCTACTGGCAATGGTAAATGCAATATTTCCAATATTAACGGGGAAGATATAGCATCAGTATTATTGCTATTTGAATCAATAGGATTAATGATTAGAGACGAAGATGAAGGAAGACTTTATCCATATTCAGAACAGGCGAGTTCAGTAGTTGAAGCCTTTGAAAGAGAAATTGACAGGTTGCGCATAAAGAAGCGATTAAATACAGAAGTTGAAAGAATAGAAAAATCGAAGAATGAATTCAAAATAATTCTTAAAAGAGGGGACCCTGTGTTTGCAGACAGAATTGCAGTTACAACGGGGGGGAAAGCGGCACCTCAGTTTGGTACCTCAGGTGATGGTTATCGATTTGCAAAGAATCTTGGACATAGCATAACAAAACTTGCTCCAACTTTGATGCCGGTTATTTGTGAAGGTGAATTTGATGGTATAAAGGGCGTCAGGGTAAAAGGGATAGCAACACTTATAAAAAAAGGAAATTCTCCGGTGATTGAAAAAGGGGAGATACAGTTTACTGATCAGGGCCTTTCGGGAATATGCATATTTAATTTAAGCCGTTTGATAAAAATTGAAGAAGGCATGAAGCTGGAGGACGGTTTTAGGGAATATTCAATCGTGCTGGATCTTGTGCCCGAAACATCGGTACAGATGCTTACAGATTATTTATTACAAAAGAAAAATAAAATGCTGGATGAAATGGCACCTGCTATTCTCCATTCAATGCTACCTAAAAAACTTGCTGGTTTTGCATATGAAAGAGCTTTAGGTAGAAAAGAAAGAAAAGTTTCAGAAATCACAGCACCGGAAATGGAAAAACTAAGTAAATCTATAAAAGCGCTTACGTTCACCGTAACGGGTGGAAAGGGTTGGAAAGAGGCTCAATGCACAAGCGGAGGAGTTGCTTTAGAAGAAATAAATATGAATACTATGGAATCAAAACTTGTGAAAGGTTTGTTCTTTGGTGGCGAGGTAATTGATTATGATGGGCCCTGCGGAGGATATAATCTTCAAAATGCATGGTTGAATGGTATCAAAGCTGGTCACAATATTGTAAAGGGAATATAAAATGTATAGAATACACGAAATCAAATTAAATATCGATGAAGACAAAAGTAATATACCAGCCAGAATCATCAGCAAATTAGGGAAACCAGAGCTGAAGATAAAGGATTACAGGATTGTTAAGGAGTCAATAGATGCAAGAGACAAAGGAGATATTAAATTTGTTTACAGTGTTGATTTTGCAATTGACAATCCAGGCATTGAACTGAAGCTGGATCAATCAAAATCAATGGAGTATGAATATGTGGAAAATGGAACGGCAGAGATGAAAAACAGACCTGTCATTGCAGGATTTGGACCTGCAGGTATTTTTTCGGCATTGATCCTTGCTGAAATGGGATATAAACCACTTGTTTTAGAACGGGGAAAAGCAATGGATCAAAGGATAACTGATGTGGACAATTTATGGAACAATGGAATTTTGAATCCAGAATCAAATCCCCAATTTGGTGAAGGTGGGGCAGGAACTTTTTCTGACGGCAAGCTTACAACACAGATCAAAGATAAGAGAATCGGAAAGGTTTTAAATGAATTTGCTAAGGCGGGTGCCGGAGAAGAAATTTTATACAAGCAAAAACCTCATATAGGAACAGATGTGATTAGAGGGGTTGTTGTTAACCTTAGAAAAAGAATAATCAGCCTCGGAGGAGAAATAAGATTTGAGTCAAAAGTTACCGGATTGAAAGTAGCAAACGGAGAATTATATGCAGTTGAGGTGAACGGCAATGAAGTGATTGAAACGGAGAACCTTATTCTGGCGATTGGCCATAGCGCAAGGGATACCTTTAAGTATTTGAATCAGGCTGGACTGAAAATGGTGCAGAAACCATTTTCGATTGGCGTAAGAATAGAACATCTTCAGTCTTTGATCAATAAGGCCCAGTATGGAAATGCAGAAGGACTTGGGGCGGCAGAGTATAATCTGTCCCATCGATGTAAAAATGGAAGAGGTGTTTACACCTTCTGTATGTGCCCTGGCGGGGAAGTAATAGTAACATCTTCCAGTGAAGGCACAGTAGTAACAAACGGAATGAGTAACAATGCCAGAGACGGTAAAAATGCAAACAGCGGCCTTTTGGTGGATGTGAGAACAGAAGACTTTGAATCTGAAGATCCGCTGGCAGGAATCTATTTCCAGGAGAAATATGAAAAAATAGCTTTTCAGGTAGCTGGCGGGCGATACAAGGCACCAAAATGTTCTCTTGGCGAGTTCGCTAAAAATAAAGGCGGCGGAGTTGGTGTAAGAGCTTCTCTACCTGCTTTCGCAATAGAGTCCATATTAGAAGCGGTTCCATTTATGGGAAGAAAACTTAGAGGTTTCGATACACCTGATGCTGTATTAAGCGCGGTGGAAACGAGGAGTTCATCTCCGGTGCGAATTGAAAGAGATGAGAATTACCAAGGGACCATTAAAGGGATTTACCCATGTGGGGAAGGAGCCGGCTATTCAGGAGGGATTACTTCAGCAGCTGTAGACGGTATTAAAATAGCAGAAGTGATTGCTAAAAAATATTCTAAATAGTATATTCTAAATCATATATTCGGATTTTGGGAAAAGTGGCAGGAGGATTGTTTTATGTTGGAAAAAGGATATGTTCAAGTATACACAGGAAATGGCAAGGGAAAGACAACTGCGGCGCTAGGACTGGTTTTACGAACCATATGTTCAGGAAATAAAGCGTTTATTGGTCAGTTCATGAAGGGTCAGGATTACAGTGAATTAAAAGCGGCAGAATTTTTACCCGGGCTTAAAATGGAACAATTTGGCGGTGTTGAGTTTTTGCGTGGTGAACCTACAGAAAAAGATATAGCTGATGCTGAGAATGGTCTGGCAAGAATGAAGGAAATTGTAGAATTAGGAGAATATGATGTTATTGTATTTGATGAAATAAATACAGCTTTGTTTTTTAAACTCCTGAAGGTTGAAGAGGTTATTGAAGTAATCAATTTAAAAAAAGAAAATACCGAACTTATTCTAACAGGAAGATACGCACCAGAGGAAATCATTGACAGAGGGGATTTGGTTACTGAAATGAAAGAAATCAAGCACTATTACAATAATGGCGTGAATTCAAGAAAAGGTATAGAAAATTAGAAATGAACAGAGCATTAAAAAGTTGGAATTACAAGCTTTATCCAAAAAATTCAAAAAGGGAGAAAACTAATTGAGAAAAATTATAGCTGGTATTATTATTGCTCTTTTGATATCTCCTCTGGCAACATCAACCTATGCTTTGAGTAACGAAGCAAGAAACCTGGAACAGCCGGCAGGATTATATAATTTAAGCACAATAAATAATAAAAATATTTTTGTTAATAATGTAGACGGATACAGTTTACAGATTGACAAAGGGATGAATGTAGATATGTCATATTCCAGTGTTTGCACTGTTTTAGAAAATAATGAAAAGAGAATAGAAATTTTCAAACAACCCTTGAGTGGCATCAGTAAAGCCGGATATATTGACTATTCTAACAAATTTATAGAAAATACGTTTGATCACAAGGTTGAATACAATGGGAATCAAACCATTGCAGGCAGGCAGGTCCATATATTATCATGGAACAGAGCAAAACTTTCAAGG
>JAENWI010000213.1 GCA_016650115.1 Peptostreptococcaceae bacterium
CCCGCAGTGCTCACTCCTCCTAACACCACCATTGCGATCACATCTAGTTCGTAGTTGAGAGCAACATTTGGTCGGGTACTTCCCATGCGGGAAGTGAGGAATAATGCTGTAAATCCAGCCATAAGCCCCGTAAGGACTGAGACATAAAGAATTATCTTGTCTGTTTTTATGCCTGAATAGAGACACGTTTTTTTATTGAGCCCCATAGCATATACACTTCTTCCAAAGTTTGTTTTATGGAGAAGGAATGCAAAGAAAATTGCCGTTAGGATAAATGCAATGAACATAAAGGGAACACCTGCAATAGACCCCCAACCGAGGAAGCTAAACCATTCAGGAAAATCCCCAGCAGCCTGATTCTCTAAAACAATATAGGCTATCCCTCTGTATAGAGTCATCGTAGCGAGGGTAACAATCATTGCGGGAAGTTCTTTAAACTTCACCATAATAATCCCATTAAAAAGACCACAACAAAGAGCTACTATTAAACACAGGATAATAGCGAGGGGCATAGGGAGTCCTGCATTGAATGCGGTTGCCATCACAACAGATGAAAGGGCAACGATTGATGCAACCGAAATATCAATATTCCCTAGAATAATAACAAAGGTCATTGGTAAGACTAAAAATGCTTTATCTAAAAAGGTCATTGGAGTTCTAATAAACGTGTTTACATTAAAATAGTATGGTGATAAAAATGAGTTCATGATATGAATTCCAATGAAAATGACTACCAAAAGCCACTCCCATTGTAGGAAAAACTTCTTATAATTAAAAACTTTATCAGTTAATATGATACGTTCGCTCATATGATCTCTCCCCTTATATTACACGCCGACTTAGAGCGGCACGATCATTGTTTCGTTTTACTAACACGTTTAGAATAATAGCACCAAGAATTACGGCTCCCTGGATACCTTGTTGCCAAAACGGGCTAACATTAATTAAAGGAAGTGCATTATGTAATATTCCTAAAAGGATCACACCTAGAACAAGTCCAGAAACTTTTCCACTACCTCCTGATAAACTCACTCCGCCAAGGACACACGCTGCGATAACACTCATCTCGTATCCAACGGCAGTATCCCCCTGGGCTGAAGCAAACCGGCTCACCCATAACACTCCTGCGAGTCCTGCTAAAGCTCCCATAAGCGTATAGACTAGCCAAATTACTCTCAACTTTGGTATTCCAGAGATTTCAGCTGCATTTGGGTTGCTTCCTACTTGATATATTTGTCTCCCAGTTCGTGTATGATTGATAAAGTAGAAAAAGAGGATATAGATAACAAGCGCTATAAAGATCAGGGTATTAATGCCAAGGATTTTTCCAGTTGCAATAGCTTTAAAAGCTGGAGACATCTGATACGCACTCACCCACTTGCCACCACTAGAGAGGAATGTAAGTCCTCTAACAATATTCATCATCCCAAGGGTAGTAATAATAGGAAGAACATCGAATTTAGCAATAATTACGCCACTGATTGCACCTACGACTGCGCCTATTAATATTCCTTCTACGATTGATAATAGTGGATGGATTTGAGGGAAGGAGGCAACGGTAAGAGACGTAATCATCCCAGAAAGTGCTATTGTAGAGCCTATCGACAAATCAATGCCCCTCACAATTAGTACCATCATCATCCCCACAGATAATATCCCAAGTATTGAGGCATTGATAAGAAGGCTATTGATGTTATCAAGTGTCAAAAATGTAGGATTTCTAAACTGAATGATTACAACTAGAAGAATGATGAAAAAGAGAAGTCCGATTTCTCTAAAACTTTCTAAATTTAGAGAAAGTTTATTTTTCCCCTTAAGCATGTTTCTCCTCCTTTAGTGTCCCTAGAGCCGCGTTAAGAAGGAGTTCTTGCGTTGCTTCTTTTGTCTTAAATTCTGCCATCACCCTTCCTTCCCTCATCACTACCGTTCGATCGCTAACACCAAGGACTTCTACCATTTCAGAAGAAATCATTATTATTCCATATCCTGATTCAGCAAGGTCGCCCATAATGTTAAATATTGCGGTTTTCGCTCCCACATCGACTCCTTTTGTGGGCTCATCCAAAATAATTACTTTCAAATCAGAAGTAAGCAGTTTTGCAACAACAATTTTTTGTTGATTACCCCCACTTAATGTAGCCGCCCTATCAAACACACTTGTCGCTTTCACCATAAGGTTTTCACATAATTCCTTTGTCTTCTCTTTCTCAGTAGAAATATTGATAATACCCTTATTACTAAATCTATCAAGACTCGATAAACTCACATTCTTATAGAGTTCCCAATCGAGAATTAATCCTTCCCCTAATCGGTCTTCAGGGAGGTATCCAATGCCCTTTTCAATAGCTTGATTGGGATGTTCAAAACACACTTCTTCACCATTTAGATATAATTTCCCTTCATTGAAGTTTGTTATCCCGTAGATAGCTTCACACACTTCTGTTCTACCAGCGCCAACAAGACCTGTGAGAGCAACTATTTCTCCTTTACGAACTGAAAAACTTACATCCTTGAAAAACCCTTGTCGACCGAGATGTTCTACTTTGAGAATTTCTTCACCAATTTCAACGTTTCGTTTAGGGAACATTTGCGTAATTTCTCTTCCGACCATCGCCATGACTAATCGATCATGGTCAATCTCATCTTTATTCCAAGTCCCGATATATTTAGCATCACGTAAGACAGTGACTCTATCAGCAAGACGATCAAAGTCTTCCATGCGGTGGCTAATAAATATGATGGCAACTCCATTGTCTCTTAGTTGCTTAGTAATCCGATATAGCTCTTCACTCTCTCTATTTGAGAGTGCGGCAGTTGGCTCATCCATGATGATTACTTTTGCATTAACAGA
>JAENWI010000395.1 GCA_016650115.1 Peptostreptococcaceae bacterium
ATTCGCCCCTCGATTTCAGAAACAATATCATTTACTCTTTCAAGATTCACATTTGTAGCTTCAAGCTTTCTTTCAGCCTCTGACTTCTTACTTCTGTATTTGACTATGCCTGCGGCCTCTTCAAATATTTCCCTTCTGCTTTCAGACTTATTGCTTACAATATCAGCAATTTTCCCTTGTCCTATGAGAGAATAACCATCAACACCAATACCAGTATCCATGATTAATTCTCTGATATCTCTAAGTCTGCAATGACTGTTATTTATAGAATATTCACTTTCACCTGATCGATACATTCTTCTTGTAATTGCAACTTCGCTAAAATCAATAGGTAAAATGCCGCATTTGTTATCTATTACAAGGGTAACTTCCGCCATACCTCTAGACTTTCTGCTTGCAGTCCCCGCAAATATAATATCTTCCATTTTGCCGCCACGAAGAGTTTTAGGGCTTTGCTCTCCGAGCACCCATCTGATTGCATCGCTTATATTGCTTTTACCGCTGCCATTTGGCCCTACAATACAAGTAATACCTTCATTGAAATCTATCGTAACCGGCTCTGCAAATGATTTGAATCCATGCATTTCTATTCTCTTAAAATACAATTTTTCCACCTCTTTCCAGCGCATCTTTTGCTGCCGCCTGCTCTGCTTCCTTCTTGTTTTTTCCCGAACCCAAGCCTATTTCTCTTCCATTGGCAAATAATCTAATGTAAAAGGTTTTATTATGAGCAGGGCCTTCTTCTTTTTCCAGTGTATATTGTATTTTAATGTCACCGTTAATCTGTAATTTTTCCTGCAGTTCTGTTTTATGGTCACTGTTAAGTTTTCCTTTAATTGCGTCATTAATATTCTTGTTAAAATAGCTCAGAACAAATTCTTTTGCGGCAACGTACCCTCTGTCGAGATAGATTGCACCAATAACTGCTTCTACAGCATCTGCAATAATTGAATCTCTATTTCTTCCGCCGGTAAGTTCTTCTCCCCGGCCCATTTTTAAATATTGGCCGATTCCAAGGTTTTTACCTATCTCTGCTAAAGATTTTTCGCAAACAATTGCAGCTCTTGTCTTAGACAATACGCCTTCCCCATTGAACGTTTGCTGGTTAAATAGAAATTCACTTATTATTGCTGCTAAAAATGCATCTCCGAGAAACTCTAATCTCTCATTGTTCATTATGTTTTTATTTTTTGTATCTGATGAACAGGAGCTATGTGTCAAGGCTGTATGCATTAGTTCAATATCATTAAATTTATAATCAATAACACTTTGGAAATCAAGACTAATCACTAATTAATATCTCCTCTATTTCAACGACAGAATTTTGAATAATTTGCACTACATTGTTTTCAACATAAGGGATCCCTTTAAGAATAGTGTTTTTTACTGCTTTAGCATTTGAAGATCCATGCATTTTCACAATTGCCCCCTTCACTCCTAAAATAGGGGCTCC
>JAENWI010000232.1 GCA_016650115.1 Peptostreptococcaceae bacterium
ATTTTTGCTCGTTTTCTTTATCTCCATCCTTTGCATAAATCAAAACAAGCTCTTTCATTGTCTCAATATGGCTGCCATTCATACTCAAAACTCTTTTAAAACTTGTAACCGCATCCACCTGCCTGCCAAGGCTGATATAGGATATGCCCAAATAGTATGAAAGTGGCCACCAGGTTTTAAAGCTGGTTTTTAAATATGGTTCAAGTATTTGAAGCCCCGCTTCATTTCTTCCTGCAAGAACTTCGTTACAGCCTTTTTCAATTTGAATAGGCGCCTCAATCTGTTTTAATCTCTCTCTTATTTCCCTTTTGTCCTTAGTAACTTTTGTTCTTGCCAGATACTCATTCCATGTCAGCTCAGCCTTAATGTAAAGGCCTAAATTTAAATAAGAATATCCCAGATAATAATAGGCTTGTGCGAATCTCGGGTGAGTTTCCGTTGTCAGTTCAAAGTATTCCATCGATTCTGCCTTAAATCTTCCAGTCTTTTGATTATTGTTGCTTGCACAGTAAATCTCTCTGCAAACTCTGGCATAGCTGTACATTGCATGCAAATAATCAGGTTTCATACAAAGAGCTGCTCTGAAGTGAATGGCAGCTTCATCATATTCCTTTGCTTCCGCTTCGTTTCTGCCTTCCTTCATCATGCCTTCATAAATTTTATAATTAAACAGTTTGTTTAAGAATTCAACATATTTTACAGTATGTTTAAAATGGGGATCAATTCCCATAACCCAAGCCATGTTTTCTCCTATGTGAGTCGCCTTTAGCCCTGAGCCGCCGTTAAACACCTCAAGATCCTCTTTTCTGAGTGGAATTGGTACGCCATCCATAATTTCCTCAATCCCTGCTTTTTCCATGTATTCCGGGGAGAATTCCACAAAGACAAATCGTTCCATATATTTCTTAAAGTATCTCCCGACTCTATCAGGTCTAACCTTAATATCCATTTCTTCTGGTGGTCTTACCACCGTTGGTAACGCACACGGTTTCTTTTCAAACATTATTCAACCCTACAGGGCATAAAAGCCCTTCCTTTCAAATTTTTTAACAGCCTCCGTATTTAATGTGTCTTTCATATCAAGTAAAAGCAGATCTTTCATTTCTTCCATAACAAATTCTTTATTCCCATCCCTGAAATTTTCATTTTCTGCATAGCTAAAGAGTATTCGATATAAATCCTCTTTTTTATGTGATCTGTCCTGATGCCCATTATGATGAAAGTAGTCTGCAAGCGCTTCATAAAAGGCAAAAGAGCCTTCTCTGTTTTTTTTGATTAGCTCCCTTAAACTCCTGTGGAATCCGCCTTTATTATAATAAAGGTCAAGTACAGCTTCTATTTGCTTTATTCGGGCAATTTCCTCAGCACTAATATATTTATTTGAAATAACCTCATAAGGAGCCTTTCTTCTATAGACATATCCATAAATTTCAGCTTTTTCCCGAATGCCAGTTCCTTTCAAAAGCTTGAGAAACCCCAGCTGGAGCATATCCGGTTTCATTGCATATACTTGATTAAAAGATTTTTTGAAGGATTCATAATCTTCGAAAGGCAGCCCTGCAATTAAATCCAGGTGTACATGAATGTTACTAAAACTGATGATCTTCTCAATATTTTCCTTTGCTTTTTCAAATTCTTCTGTTCGGTTGATGGCTTCAAGGGTTCGTTTATTTGTACTTTGAATCCCAATTTCGAATTGCATCTGTCCGGGTCTTACATCTTCAAGTCTGTCAATCAGCCTCCGAGTTATCAGTTCACCACACATTTCAAAGTGAAAATTGGTCACACCATTGTCATTTTCTATAAGGTGATTTATTATATCATAGCACCTGTCATCATTCCAGTTAAAAGTCCTGTCTACAAACTTTACCTGTTTCACATTACTGCTGAGAAAAAAATCAAGCTCTCGCTGAACCCTGCCTACCGGTAATACTCTTATGCTGTTGTCTATTGATGAGAGACAGTAGGAACACCTGTAGGGGCAACCCCTTGAAGACTCATAGTAAAGAGTTTTATCCTTTTGGAGCTCAACTGTGTTATATGGAAAAGGGATCAGCTCAGGAGCAATCGGACTTTCAACTTTATTTGTTTCTATTTTTTTGCCTTCCAGGAAATTCTTGCAAAGCTTTTTAAATGCCAGCTCACCTTCACCGATGATTACTGCGTCTATAAAACCATATTGCGCCAGTAATACTTCTCTGTCAAAACTTACTTCCGGGCCTCCAAGAACAATTTTCACCAGAGGCTTTGCTTTCTTCAGGTTTTCGGCTAAATAAAGAATCTTTTCAATATTCCAGATATAACAGGAAAAACATACAAGTTCATGTCCCCCCGATACCAGCTCTGTAAAAATATAGTCATCATCATTGTTAATGGTAAATTCTTTGATCTGAATTTGCTCCTTATACTCACCTGCAGCCTCATACAAATATCGAATAGCCAGATTCATATGAACATATTTCGAGTTAAGTGTGGTCAGTAATATCTTCATAGTTTCTCTTTCCTTTAAATCAGAGGGCTCTGAATCGTTCATCCTTCAGCATCCCTTTGTTTTCCATTACCGCATCCAGCTGACCCGCCATTCTCGCCTTATCTCTCGGCAAATCACCTTTTAAGGATACATAGTTTGATGCATGGTTGCTTCTGAATACGCAGGTTTTATGAACATTAATGTTTTCCAGAAGCAATGCCGTTTCGGCTACAACCTCCTCAGGGCTCAGTTTTTTAAACTTTCCTG
>JAENWI010000501.1 GCA_016650115.1 Peptostreptococcaceae bacterium
AATAGATGATATGCCAGATCATCTAAAAGATTCCCATTACGCTGGCGCTAAAAAAAGAGGGCTTGGGATTGGTTATAAATATCCACACAGTTTTGGGGGTTATGTGAGGCAGCAATATTTACCGGACAACCTTTTTAAAGAAGGACGGAAATACTATGAACCAACTGAAAATGGCAGCGAAGCCGCTTTTAAAAAGTTTTTGGAGGGGTTAAAGAAATTAAATGAGTGAAATAATAAGAGCCAAAAATTCAGGTTTTTGCTTTGGCGTCAGAATAGCAATAGAAAAGACTGAAGATACAATTGAAAATAATAAAAATAATAATACCAGAAATATTTATACATGTGGCCCTTTAATTCACAATAAAGGGGTTACAGATGAGCTTGCACAAAAGGGAGTTAAGATTATTGAGTCTCCGGAAGAAGCTGCTTTTGGGGATTTACTGATTATAAGATCTCATGGAGAAGGAGAAGAATTTTATGGAAGAGCCAACGAATTGGGTCTGGAAATAATAGATGCAACTTGTCCTTTTGTAATGAAAATTCAGAAGCTGGTTAAACAGGCAAAAGCTGATGGATACAATATAGTTGTTGTTGGAGATAAATATCATCCGGAAGTAAAAGGTATTAATGGCTGGTGCGGTTTTTCATCAATCATCATCAATTCGGAAGAAGAAGCCAAAAGTATAGAAGCTGATAATTTGTTTATTGTTGCACAGACTACAATAAAATTTGAACTTTTGGAAAACATTATTGAAATATTAAAAAAGTCGGGCAAAAGGATTCATATAGAAAATACAATTTGTCATGCAACCAGCATCAGGCAGGAAAGTTGCATGCAAACAGCGAAAAAATGTGATGCAATGATTATAGTTGGTGGAAAAGACAGCTCAAATACGAGAAAATTATATGAAATCTCAAAAAAATATTGTAAAAGTACGTATTTAATTGAAAAAATTCAAGAATTACCATTGAAAGATTTGAAGAAATGTAATAAAATAGGAATAGCGGCTGGTGCATCGACGCCTGAACGCATAATTAAGGAGGTTATTGCTAGTATGAGTGAATTTATCACTGAAAATCAAGAAGACAATTTAATGCACGCTTTGATGGAAGAAATCGAAAAG
>JAENWI010000520.1 GCA_016650115.1 Peptostreptococcaceae bacterium
ACAGTTCCTGAATAGTTGATACCGATCAGCGCACTACTGATATTCCGTTCACTTTGGATTGAATCGTTTATCGAAGCTGAAAGAAAGTTATCGAGTATATATTTTTTTCCGTTGCTGGCAACAATCACATTTGTAATTCCAGCCGTCCCATTCATTTCATTGGCGGATTTACCTTTTAAATCGGCAGAAGCGACAAAACTTATCCGTAAATCATCTTTCGTGAAATGGAGCTGTTGAAGGTCGCATCCTTTCATGTCGAGCTTAAATCGAATCTGTTTCTGACCGGGATTTAAGTTCACCAGCCCATCTAAATCGAATACTGCATTTTCATCGTTCAATTTTATTTTTCCTTCGAATTGCCTGCCGGTAACTGTTCCATTTAAAGTTAGATGTTTATAATTATATTGATTCAAATAAAGTTGTGTCGGTTCTATTTTGATTTTTGCATTGATTGTTTTCACATTCAATCCCTGTCCATTTGCCTCTGCAGTCAACGATACCGGGCCATACATGATGGTGTCTTTGAGTAACCTACCCATATCAAAATTGCTCAGTTTTACTTTTCCGCTGAATTTTTCATCCTTATCAACAGATACAGAAAGGTTTGCATCGCCAAAACTGCTGGTTATATTTGCGATTGATTTAAAGGATTTCATTTGTCCTTTAAAAGTAAGTTGCGAACTGATATTTTCGGGTAGTTCTATGTTTTCAGGAATAGATGATCCAACGATTATCATCATATCTTTTTGTCCTGTATGTATTTTCAGATTGGTGAAATCGAAAAATGCTGTTTCATATCCGGGCAGGCCTTTGATCTTGAAATCTGTTTCGAGTAACGAATTTGCTCCGGTTTTGACGATTAAATTTTTGCCGATTAGATTATTTGTTGAACCTGAAATCAATCCTGTAATTGTTGTAATGTTCGTTTTGTTCTCAAAAAAAGATTGTTCAATTAGTTTAGGATTAAAATAAAGTAAATCGGGGCTACTGAACGTTACATTCCGCATGTTTAAATTCAGGTTGCTAAATTTATAGGATTTTGCAAAAGTTTCTAATGAGGTA
>JAENWI010000257.1 GCA_016650115.1 Peptostreptococcaceae bacterium
GTAAAAGATTATCAGCATAGGTAGCTATATGCTCTGGCCTATGAGGGCTGATGACACAGCCTCGAACTTGAGGTCATACTCGCTTAGTAGAAATGCACTAGCGTTTAATCACTCAAGAATCCCCTTGCTTTAGCTATGGGGGAGTGTCAAGTCATCCAGGATATATTTTAGAAGTTCTTGGTATTTCTCATCCATTGCTATTTTCTCCATTTGATTTATAATATAATTAGGGCTTGCTGAACAATTCGGAAAAGGCTCAGTTACAACCTTTACAGCCATTTCTGAATTCATTAAGTGCAAGGTTTTTCGCAGAATAGTATAAAAATCCTTGCATTTAATGCAAAGGTGTCTGACTATTCATGTTCACCTTTGGTTCAGTGCGCCTATAATTAGGGGCTGAAAAGCAGGTTTTATCATGTTCTTTGACTGCTTTTTACAGATTTCATCTGTCCTGAACAAACATTTAAGATAATTTTGGTTTGTTCAGCAGCCACTAATTATTGAATGAATTAAATTCAATAATAGTTTTACCGCTTTATTTAACTACTTCAGGAGATAAAATGCAAGACAATTGGAAGACCAAAACCATTATATTTTTATCCAGCCAAATGTTATCTATATTTGGTTCTTCCGTCGTTTCATTTGCAGTAGTGTGGTATATAACACTTAAAACTGGATCAGCAAGTCTGATGACTGTTTCAATTCTTGCTTCATTTTTGCCGCAAATAGTAATATCTTTGTTTGCCGGTGTATGGGCAGACAGGTATAACAGAAAAATATTAATCATTTCTTCTGATCTGTTAACGGGAGTTTCCACTTTAGTTCTAGCCATATTTTTCCTGATGGGGAATGAATCTATTACGCTGATTTTTATTATCAGTGCCATAAGATCAGTTGGTTCCGGCATTCAGATGCCAGCAGTAGGAGCCATTCTACCTCAGATTGTGCCCATGGAAAAAATGACTAGGGTAAATGGAATTAACAGCGCATTAACCTCGGCAATGATGCTTTTATCTCCTGCAATAGCAGGAATATTTTTCGCTACCATTGGATTTGGCTACACATTATTGTTAGATGTTGTTACAGCTGCACTAGCAGTAATAATCCTATCATTTTTAAAAGTAAGAGCTTATCAAAGAGAAATCAAAGATGGGGAGGAAAGTCTGAATGAAGGAACGTTTTCTGAATTAAAAGCGGGGATCTCCTATACAAAAAACCATAAACTGATCAGCAGATTGTTGATTTTTTATGCCGTTTTCTTTTTTATGGTATCCCCTGCTGCGTTTTTAACGCCGATTATGATTGCCCGAAGCTTTGGTACAGAAGTGTGGAGACTTACTGCAAATGAAATGTTTTGGACAGCGGGAGCCATTTTTGGCGGAATTGTTGTTGCATGGCTAGGGGAATTTAAAGATAAAATAAGAATGATGGCTATTTCAACCATCAGTTTTGGGATTACATTTATCCTTTTAGGCCTTTCCACAAACTTCATTTTTTATCTGGGCGTAATGTTTGCATCGGGCATATTTTTACCGTTTTTCAGTACAGCAGAGACGGTGCTAATCCTGGAAAACGTTGAGGAACATATGCTGGGGAGAGTATATTCGATTGTTCAGATTATTATTTCTGCAGTAATGCCTCTGGGTATGCTGCTGTTTGGACCGCTCGGCGATATCATAAGGATTGAAACCATATTAATAGGAACGGGCTTTTGCATATTGCTGCTGACCCCGTTTATCTGGAGGACTAAAGTGGGAACCAAATCCTATGTGAAAACCGACATAACCTAAAAACACCCCACAGATTCTGTTTTTTAACAAAAAAACAAGCAAAACAAACAAATAATAAACAAAAAAATATACCCCGCAAACCCATATCAGATTTCTGATTATTGGTTTGCGGTTTTTTTAATCCCGGTATAAAGAGCGGAACACGGTAACCACAAGCATAACAACCATACAAACCACAATTGCAATCATGATAGAGTAGTAGTGTCCGCCAAAGCCGGTTGTAGATAAATGAATGGTTAGAATTCCACCATAAGCCCAAAGGATTACAAAAGGATAAATGTAATCCTTGTTTTGTATAACAACAGCCGATGCGATAATAATGCCGATCACCAACAGAATAATGGTCCAGGTTTTCGGAGCCATCCCAAAGCCGTCCCAATTGTTTCCCACAAGAAAAGCGGTAATATTTGCAATCGTCGCTACTGTAATCCAGCCAAAATAAAGGCTGAAAGGAGCGCGCACGAGAAGTTTCTCTCTAGTATTCAAATTGATTGCCCGAGTTAGTCTGTTGATATAAATAAGGCTAACTAAAAGAAACAGCATTAGTATGACGGAAAGCGCCAGATTCAGATAATGCCAC
>JAENWI010000107.1 GCA_016650115.1 Peptostreptococcaceae bacterium
AGATAATTCTGTTTTAATTTTTTCAACATTCATTGCCTCAAGCTGAAGGTAAACCATAGTGCCTGTTGAGTCTTGTGTTAATGTTTGATCCATTTTAATGGTGATTTCAGATCCTGGAATTAATTCCCCTGAAATAAGGTGGTTGCCGAGTATTTTGTATGCTAGATTGGTTCCCATTCTGTTCTCCTTCAGTTAAACAAAGTTATAATTGTATTTTTGTATACAATTATAACTTTGTTTGCAAAATGTGTCAAGAAGATTTCTCGTGAATAAGCACAAATATATATAAAAATTTCTATTGAGTTTCTGGTGCTTGGCTTCTCAAAAATTTTATAATACTTGCAAAATTATGTATTTTAGTATACAATTAGATGTTGTCTAAAAAAGACCAAGTGGAACTGAATGTTGTTAGTTCCTAAGGTTAAAACGAAAGGAACTAAATGGAAAATATAAATTTTAAAGAACTAAATCTATCAGAGTCAATGCTAAAGGCTTTGGACGATATGGGATTCGAAGAAGCAACGCCAATTCAATCAAAAGCTATTCCCCCAGTAATGGAGGGAAAGGATATAATAGGGCAGGCTCAAACGGGCACCGGAAAAACATGTGCCTTTGGTGTCCCTGCCGTCGAAATGATTGATCCAAAAGTATCAGGAGTTCAGGTGCTGATGTTATGTCCAACCAGAGAGTTGGCTATCCAAGTATCCGAAGAACTGAAAAGCCTATGTAAATTCAAGAAGGGTATTAAGACACTTCCAATTTATGGCGGCCAGTCAATTGACAGGCAAATTATGGCTCTTAAGAACAAACCGCAAATTATTATTGGTACACCGGGTAGAGTAATGGACCATATGAGAAGGCATACTCTTAAACTTCAGGATTTAAAAATGATTGTTCTTGATGAAGCAGATGAAATGCTGAACATGGGTTTCAGAGAAGATATTGATATCATTCTTAAAGAAGTGCCGGCTGACAGGCAGACATTACTGTTTTCAGCAACTATGTCAAAAGAAATTCTGGAAATTACAAAGCTTTATCAAAGAGACCCTATGATCATAAAAACTGTTCATAAGGAACTGACAATGCCGACAACAGAACAATTTTATATTGAAGTACGGGAATCATCAAAGCTGGAACTGCTTTGCAGAATGATTGATGCAAAGAACCTGAAGGTTGCTATTGTGTTTTGTAATACCAAACGTAAGGTTGACGAGGTTACCACAGCTCTTCAGACGAGAGGGTTTTCTGCGGAAGCATTACATGGCGACATGAAACAGACAGAGCGTGACAGAGTTATGAACAAGTTCAGAAAAGGACTTGTTGACATACTGGTTGCGACAGATGTTGCCGCCAGAGGGATTGACGTAAATAATGTTGAAGCAGTATTCAATTATGATATACCTACTGACGAAGAGTATTACGTACATAGAATAGGTAGAACAGGCAGAGCAGGGAAGAAGGGGATTTCTTACTCATTCGTATTTGGAAGAGATGTTTTCAAATTGAGAGATATTCAAAGATATACGAAAACAGATATTCATTCTATGAAACCACCTTCGCTTTCAGATGTAGAAGAGGTTAAACAGGACTCTACAGTTAAACAGATATTAACCGCTTTAGAGCTTGGCGGATATTCAAAATATAATGCTATTATAGAAAAAATTCTTGAGGCATCTGAGGATGCTACGACAATGGATGTTGCTTCAGTGCTTTATAAGGTGGCATTTGGCGGTGTTGAGGGAAGAGATTATGCTGATTCCGGGTTAGATGCTGATGATGAAATGGAGTACACCACTGGTGGAATGGCTAGATTATTCATGAATGTAGGAACTCTGGATAATATCCAGCCTAAGAACATCGTTCAGGGTATCGCGTCAAAAACTTCAATGCCAGGCAAGATGATTGGTGCAATAGACATTCATAAGCAGTTTACTTTTATTGAAGTACCAACGAAATATGCTGATGAAGTAATAGTTGCAATGGCCGATTTCACGCATAAGGGAAGAGTTGTTGTCATTGAAAAAGCTTCAAAAAGACAGAAGAGCGGCAGTGGCAGCGGAGGCGGAAACAGAGGAAGATCTAGCGGACACGATGGTGGCGGCAGCAATTCAGGTGGATTTGCCAGAAAAAGAATTGAACAAAAGGGTAAAAAGAAGTATTAAGCCCATTATAAGCAGCCTAGATTGGGCTTCAAGCCCAGTCTAGGCACCCTATAATGGGTTTGAAGCTGGCTGAAAAGCCTACTTTAGATTGAAAATTCAACAAAAAAGCACCTGTGGAAAGTTATCCACAGGTGCTTTTTTGTTGAATTGTGTTGATATCTGAAAATTAATAGATATTTGAATTTTTATAGAGTGGGGCTGTTTAATTTAATAGGTTTGCACTTAATCAATTTTCCAGCGCCTTTATTACCAAGGAACTTACCATCTTTGTAAACTAGTGTTCCTCTGCTGTATGTTGCAACAGGATAACCTTTGCATTCTACACCTTCCCATATTGTATGATCAAGATTTCCGTGCATTTCAGCATTCTTGATTGTAACCTTTTTCTTTGGATCATAAATAACGATGTCAGCATCAAGTCCAACCTGTAATGCTCCTTTAAGGTGATCAAGACCAAATAGCTTTGCAGGATTTGATGAACAAAGTTCAACAGCCTTATTAAATGAAATTCTGCCTTTATTTGCCTCTGATAAAACATATGGGTACATATTTTCTATGCCGGCACAACCATTTGGAATAGTTGTAAAGTTACCAGGTTTGCCATCTTTAGTAGTGATTCCCCAGTCTTTTTCAGCCTGTGTAAACGGACAATGGTCAGTGGCTATAGTTGTTATGTCACCTCTCTTGATAGCGTCCCAGATAGCATCCTGTGATTCTTTTCCTTTAACCGGAGGGGAACACACAAAATCTCTGCCTCTTTCTCGCTTATATACGTCACTGGTAAAATGAAGGTATTGAGGACAAGTTTCTGCGAAGATTGGATAACCTTCATCTCTTGCCTGAGTTACCGCATCGACGCCTTGCTTATTGGCTAAGTGAACGATGTATAATGAAGTGCCAGCCATTTTTGCAAGATTAATTGCTCTTACGTCTGCTTCCCCTTCAACATTTTCGTTCTTTGCCATGTAATGCCACCATGCCTCAGTTTTACCTTCAGAAAGATATTGCTTCACAAGAACATTATTTACATCTCTATTTTCTGCATGTACACCAACCAGGGCACCAATTTTAGCTGCCTTTTGAAGAACTTTATAAAATGAACCATCATCAACTCCAAAGTCATATACCATAAACACTTTGAATGAAGGTATGCCGGCTTTTAATGCATCCTCCATAGTATCTAGCAATGCATCTGTTGAAACGTCACAAACGCCAACATGGAAAGAATAATCAACTGCAGCATCTGGTGCAGCAATAGCATCTCTTCTTTTTATTGCATCAAGCATTGATTCGCCTTTGCCTTGAAGGACAAAGTCGAAAACAGTGGTGGTACCGCCGCAGGCAGCTGATTTGGTTCCTGTGTAATAGTCATCAGAAGAAATTGTCCCGCCGAAAGGCATCGCAAGGTGTGTGTGACCATCGATTGCACCAGGAAGAACAAGCTTGCCTTTAACATCAACAATCTCAGTACATTTATCAGGTTTCAGGTTTGTACCAATTGCTATAATTTTCCCGTCTTTTACGGCGATATCTGCCTTGAATGTTGAATCTGCAGTGACGATAGTGCCGCCTTTTAGTAATAAATCCATAATAAAAACCTCCTATTTTCATGATATTATATTTCCTATAAAACAGGAGCCCTTGGGTCTCAAGGGCTCCTGCAGGACCATCAATAAAATTATGTTCTATTGTTATGTTGTTTTATGTATTAAGCTCTCTCTGTTAATGAGTGATGCTCTTCATCGCTAAGTAATGAAGTTTTTTCATTCTTCATAAGAACGATATAAATTGCAAGACCTACAAAGAAACCAAATAAATAACCGTTAGCTGCGATCCAGTGCAATACAGTACCGAATGCAGTTCCAGAAGCAACTTTAAAGTTACCCATTAATGGAAGGATAAATGCACATACCCAAGCGATGATAGCTCTTATGTTCCATCCGCCCTGATACCAGTATCTGCAGCCTTCACCCTGGAAAAGAGCCATAACATCAATATTTCTCTTCTTAACTATGTAATAGTCAGCTACAAATATTGCAGCGATAGGAGATAAGATTGATCCATAAGTTCCAAGCCATCCAAAGATGTAAGTACCGGCTTCGCTGAAAATCCACCAAGGCTGGAATGCAACCGATATGATAACAGTTGCCAAAACTCCCATTTTGTATGAAATTCTGTGTGGAGAAATATTTGAGAATCCATTCGCTGGGGCAACTACATTAGCAGCAATGTTTGTTGTTAATGTGGCAACGATAAGACCAAGTGCTGCAATGATAACTATGAATGGATTGTCTATAGTGAAAAGAACATCTGTAGGATTGAAGATTGATTCACCTAGTGCCAATTTTGTTGCCTGAGCAAAGTATGCACCGATAAATGCACATGCTGCCATTGCAACTGGCATTCCGTAAAGTTGCCCTCTGAATTGTGCCTTTTGAGAGTGAGCATATCTTGAAAAGTCAGGGATATTTAATGCCATAGTAGCCCAGAACGCGATATTAGCTGTAAGTCCACCAAGGAATACATACAGGAATCCGCCATTTGAATCTACAATACCTACATCACCAGAAGCCTGTGTAACCTCTCCAATGGAGAAACCGGAAGAAAGAGCAAGGTTGGTAGCCCAAGCTAAAAGCGCAAGACATAATACAATTAGTATTGGTCCGCCAACTGCTTCCATCCATTTGATGCTTTCTGAACCAGTATATGAAATCCATAATACCAGTAGAAGAAAAAGTCCAAAGCCGATGAAAGGAGCAGCGGTCATTGTTGCGAAATTTGGAGAGAATACTCCGATAATGACCACAAATCCTGCACCACCAATCCATGATTGAATTGAGCACCATCCGCAGGCAACAAATGCTCTTGATAAAGATGGAATTTGTGCGCCGATTGAACCAAAGGTCATTCTGGCAAATACTGGGAAAGGGATGCCGTATCTTGTACCGGCATGTGAGTTTAACTGAATAGGAACAAGAATGATTATATTCCCTAATGCTACGTTTAAAACAGCTATCCAAGGGGATAACCCTAATCCTACCAGCCCTGATGCCATTGTGAAGGAAGGAATACATACTGACATTCCAACCCATAGCATACTAATGTGATAAGTAGTCCATGTTCTTTGTGAGATTGAAGTAGGAGCTAAATCTTCATTGTAATATTTTGAAGAAGAAAGCTCTGCTCTTGCGATGTCTGTTAATTCAAACAGGCCATCACGTTCAACTTGTGTGTACTTTGACATTTAAACACCTCCATTTAATAAATAGTAAGAATTATTACTCGTTCATTATACTACAGATGTTTTGAAATGTAACTAGTTTTTTTTCTGTAATATGACAATTTTTTCAATATTAAATTTATTGAATTAAAAGGCTGATTTTTCAACAAAAATCAGCCTTTTAAACCGTAATTAACGCCAATTAATTAAGAAAATTTCTATTGAATCAGGTTAAACCATTCAAAATTAATCTGAAAAATTCTTCGTTATTCCAGTTGGTATTTCCAAATGGAATACTTGAGAAAACATCATGGTTAATAATGTTGAATTTAAAAGCAGTATAGAAACTGATTGCCCCAAGTAAA
>JAENWI010000379.1 GCA_016650115.1 Peptostreptococcaceae bacterium
AGAAAACCAATTAAAAATGCTCTCTTTAGTTCACTTGTCATAAAAGCAGGAACCACAACATGCATGGGCAACTCCTGTGCTTCAAGTTTTGCTATATTCGGGTCTTCTGATAACCCTTTAAATAATTCAATCTCTTTTGGTGTTGTCTGTTTGAGCATGAAATCCTTTAATGGAACAGATGCTTTATCTATAAATTCCTGCATTTGAATGGTTCCATTATTATATGGCTGCAATGCCGTTTGATTTATTTCTGTAAGAACTGGCTGCATGATGAAAAAAGTTATAAATAAAGCCAACCCTATCAATACCTGGTTAGGAGGAGATTGCTGCAATCCAATCGCGTTTCGAAGGAACGAAAAAACAATGACAATCCTAGTAAAACAAGTCATCATTAACAACATAAAAGGAGCTATGCTGATCAATGTTAAAGTCATTAATATTTTCAACGCATCTGAGTTCTGACCATTGATGACGAATTCCATATTCTATTCAGCACCTTTCCTTTTATATAAACTCTTGACAATACTTTGAAAATCCACTTTACTCATTTCATTTTCAGCCAGGTAATTTATTTTATCTTCTATTTCCATCAGTACCTGAACATTCTGTTCACTTACGCCCATCACATATTGTTTATCCTGGACCTCAATGATTATAATTGAGCTGGCTTTATTAACAGCTACCCTGTCAATAACTTTAATAAATTTTCCGCCCGCAACAGGCCCCATTTTATTCGCATACCATTTACTGGCGTAATAAGTTAACAGAATTACACAAACAGTTCCAGTCAATGCAAACAACATCGACATTATATCTCCAAACAATTAAAAACCTCCTTATTCTCCAAGTATATTACGGATATGTTACGGATAGCTTGAACCTTTACTTTGACTCATTAGAAATATCTTTTGCCCTAATGATTTCAGTAATTCTCACGCTGTAATTATCATCGACAACCACTACATCACCTTTTGCAATCAATCTGCCATTCGCCACCACATCCACTTGATCACCAGCTTGTCTGTCAAGCTCAACAATATTCCCTATGGTCAACTCAGCAATATCTTTTATTTTTTTCTTTGTTTTGCCTAACTCAACAGTAATTTGAATTGGCACTGACATAATTAATTGCAGATTGTTTTCAGCGCAATTAGACTCTGTCTGACGCTCCGAACTTAAAGGTTTATATTTATATTCTTTCGCCTCCACCTGTTGTCTGCTTTGCGGTTCCGGAATGTCAATTATTTCCACTTTTTCTTTTTCAATCAGCTTTTCAATCAACTTTTCAATCTCAGATTCTTTTTTGACTTCATCTACGACTTCGACTTCATCTACGACTTCGACTTCATTTGCGCCAATGGACATCTGAACCATTTCCCTTGCCAGCTCAGAATCTATTATACTAATAAATTCACTTTCAAAGAGGCCTTCAATACTCATATTGAACTTAATGCTTACTAAAGATTCACCCTTTAATGGGAAAAAACTTTTTACCCCCTCTTTTTTCGAAAGATCTACAATCTCA
>JAENWI010000428.1 GCA_016650115.1 Peptostreptococcaceae bacterium
CACAGGGCAATTTTAACGAAACCTAGCATTTGCAATGCCTGTTTTGGAATGCAAGCCCAATGTCGGATGCTTATAATGGGTTTAAGGAGATCAAATGGATTTAAAGAAAATATTTTTAAAAGATTCCTGTCCGACGAAGGTTGGCGGCCAGGCAGTTCTTGAGGGAATCATGATGAAGGGTGAATCAAAAACAGCAGTTGCGGTCAGATTGCCCGATGATTCAATACACATCAGGACCGAAAACTTAGAAGAAAAGAGCAAATGGGCGAAATATCCTATCATCAGGGGAGTGTTTATTTTTGCCGGTTCATTGGTTCACGGTACAAAGACTCTAATGTATTCCGCGGAGGTACTTGAAAATTACGTGGGAGAAGACGGGCCGACTTATGAGAAAGACAAGATGACAATCTGGCTTGAAAAACATTTTGGCGTAAAGGGCGCATGGGATATCATGCTTTATTTTTCAGTATTCCTGGCACTTCTTTTTACGGTGGGGATTTTTATCATCGGGCCTACTGCCCTGGTTGATATTGCGGGAAGATTTGTAGAAAATGAAATTGTGCTGAACCTGATTGAAGGCGTACTTCGAATTGTACTTTTTGTAATATATATTGCATTGATTTCTAAAATGAAGGATATCAAGACCGTTTTTCAATATCATGGGGCAGAACATAAATGTATCCACTGTTACGAAAAAGGTTTGGATTTAACCGTTGAAAACTGCAAGCCGTTTTACACTTTGCACCCTCGCTGCGGTACGAGTTTTCTGATGTTTGTAATGGTAATAAGTCTTATTCTTTTTTCATTGCTAGGCTGGCCAAATTTGCTCTTCAGAATTGGGTCAAGGTTGCTGTTACTGCCTGTTATTGCGGGTATTTCTTACGAATTGCTCAGATGGGCTGGAAAAAGCAGTGGAACAGTGGTGAAAATATTAAGCTTGCCAGGATTATATCTGCAAAAACTTACAACGCTTGAGCCGGATGACAAACAGCTTGAAGTAGCAATCATTGCAATGAAGGCGGCTATGGAGCCTGCATCTACGCCTTGCTACGAAGGCAAATATGTTGGCCAAAGGTATATTAAGACGGAAGCAGAATCAGGCGCAAACACAGAGCCGAAAACTGAATCAGAATCAGACCCTGACGCTGAATGATAATCAACACCTGATGCTGAATGATAATCAACACTGAACACAGAGCCGAAAACTGAATCAGAACCAGAACTAGGTGCGAACACAAACACTGATGCCGAATCAGAACCAGGCGCGAACACAGAATCGAAATCAAAACTTGAACCAGGAGAATGACAAATGAGCATAATGGTAAAAGAAATATTGGCAATGGC
>JAENWI010000002.1 GCA_016650115.1 Peptostreptococcaceae bacterium
CATAAAGTTCCTTGTCTGAAAGATTTGCAATGCTTTTTCTGCGTTCCGCAAAATCATCCGCTCTTTTCATCTGTTTTTCCTTTCTCAGCTAGGGCCTGGTGGCGCACTTTCGTCCCCTAGTCCTTGGCAATACTAGCTTCTGGCTAATATCTGTGCTTTAACATATTCAATATTTGTCTTCGTTTCTTCTGCAAGAAACATAATATCCTCATTTGTTGGATTTTCAACATGATAGGTTGCCATAGCAGTTTTTATTAATGACTTTCTCATATGATCAAGATCAATGTCTGTCGCTTTAAGAAGCGATGGGTGTGAAGGGAAAATAATATTTTTGCCTGGGATTTCATCTTTAGGATCTCCAAATATTATCTCAATTCCATTGTCTCTGGCAAATGAAAGCTGAGGCTGAATGTGCTTTCCAGCTCCTGTATATTCAGTTTCCTGAACTATAATTGTTTTATCCTGATCCAGCTCCTGTGCCAATGCGAATGCAGCCGCAAGGGCAGTATTGCCAGCAGGGCCTTTTTCCAGTCCTTCAAGGCTTGCCAATGCTTCAGTCATATAGAAAACACTTCCCTGCGCTATCGTTACATATCTGTCCATGTACCGAAGTGGCCTGGCTGCTGATCTTGGAACATCAGATCTGTCTGGCCATGAAGAATATGGAACCCCAAATCCTGTATGCCCCGTTGTGAATGATTTTTTATTAAACGCTATGTCAGATGCCATATGAAGTCCCGCTAATGAAACTGAAGCAGCAACTATTTGAGAATGAGCTCCAGCTTTAGTAAGGCCTCTTGCAGTCCCTGTCAGGTTCCCGCCTCCTGCGTTGGTGCAGACAACTACATCAGGATCTTTTCCATATTTTTCTCTGAATTGCATGGATATTTCATATCCAAGGGTTTCAACCCCGCCAATTCCAAATGGTGTATAAAGGGAAGCATTAAAATAACCTGTTTCTTCCAGTAATAAAAGAAATTTGTAGAAAAGCTCTGGTCCAACTGAAAGCTGGACTACTTCTGCCCCTAAGGCTTCACACTTTCTTGCTTTTTCAACAATTTCAGGTTGTCCAACACCTTTAGAGTCATAGCATTCCTGAACAATAATACATTTTAAGCCGGCGATTGCAGCTTGTGATGCTACCGCAGCGCCATAGTTTCCGCTTGTTGCGGATATTACTCCTTTATAGCCCAGCTTTTTCGCATGATAAACCGCAGTGGCCGCTCTTCTTGCTTTAAAGCTTCCCGAAGGATTACACGCTTCGTCTTTTATAAAAATCCTTGCCCCCTTGCCTTTAGGAGCGCATGATCTTGCAAGCGCAGTAATATTTTTCAATTCAAGGATAGGCGTATTCCCTACGTTTACACTGTACTGAATTTTTTGCATTTCATCAAGAGAGTATCCCGTTTCTCTCATCATTTTTTCATAATCAAAGGCAATAGAACCGCTTTCAAATTTTGAGTAATCGATTCCCACAGATTTAATCATTATTTCTGGCTTACGAGCCATTACGGATGCATAATCATTTGGTTTCATCATCATCTGCCACCTCCGAATACAATGTCCCTTGTCTGCTTGTCAATTACAAGAAGCTCTGGTATGAACTTACCATAATCATGTGTATAATAAGGGTTTACCTCAATCAGTTTTCCCTCTTCTCTTCTTCCTGTAACCGTTTCTATTACAACATTTTCATTCATTTCCGCATCATCCAGCAGGAATCCTTTTACCCAAAGTTCCAATGGTACTTTTTTTGTATCGTCCGGAACTTGAGGTGCTCTCTCTGATGGCTGCAGGATAATTTTGTAGATTCTTACCCATTCTCCCTTTTTTACCATTTTATCATCTCCTATTAATCAACAACCAAACCAATCAAACCGATTATAGCCTGGTCCGACTTGGTTTGGTAGCATTAGTAATAATATTTTCTTATTTTACAATTTTGGCTTCTGGATCGATCATGTTTCTCATATCCCCCATCATTGCTCTTGGAACCGGAAGATCTATCATTGTCTTTAGGCCTGGTCTGGCATTGATAATATGAGGAATCATATTTACACACATTGCAATTGTTCCAATTCCTCCCGGAACTTCTGGAGAGTTTACCAAATTAATATTAGGGGTTCCTTTTATTATAACATAATCACCAGTCCTAATTCCAACTTGTTCAGGTTCAATCTGCTGAGGATGGTCCATTTCGATTTTAAGTTCTCCCGCAACATAACCAAAACCCTTCATTTCACATCCGGCAACATTACCAGCTTCTACAAATCCATAAGGTGATTTTCTGTCCACGTCTGTCATTATTGGTTCCATTGCTTGAGTTACCTTCTCAACCTCCCAGCCAATAGCCTCCGAAATCATTCCAATAGATTCATGGAAACCAACATGTCCAGAAAGATGCCCGGTTTTAACACCCTCCAAAAATTCTTCCTTTGTGATACCAACTCCCTGTTCTTCCATTACAACTGGTCCGAATGGAGATAAGCTGTTTATTCTTCTCGCCGTAATATGTTCGACTTCTTCGCAGCATCCAGTCATTAGAACTACTAGAAGATCCATAATAAGTCCTGGATTGATTCCTGTTCCTAAAATTGAAACACCGTTCTCCTTGGCTATTTCATCAAGCAGCCTTGCTTCCATTGGAGACTGTGCTTTAGGATATGCCATTTCTTCTGCTGAGGACACAACATTTATTTTCCTTTCTAACACAAACTTCAATCTGTCGAAAGCCTTTTTAGTATAAGAATCTGTACAAGTCAGCACCACGTCTGCGGCACCTTCCTTGATTATATCTTCAGGTGTTCCAATTATTATATCTGGCCTGCCTTCTCTTTCAGTCTTTATGTAATCATACATGCTTTTACCGATTTTGTCACCTCTGCCGACAGCACCTACAATATCAACACCTTTTTTCTTCAACAGCATATCCGCCATTCCGCCTCCCATGGCTCCAAGTCCCCAAATGATTACCTTTACATTTTCCATACTCGTTCTCCTTTTCTTTTCATATGATTTAATTTTAGATTTTTTAAACACTAACCTTTCTTACAAGCTATTTCACATGTACTTTAAAGGTTATTTTCTACACACCTATATTATGAGCAATTTCCGTGCCAACTAACTCCAAAAAAGGAAAACAACCTTATAACAGGTTGTTTTCCTTTAAATATAGGTTTTTTTAGCTCCTATATATCCTTTATATGATTTCCTCCTTACACTTAATGGTGATTTTCTCCATTTTATGCAAATATTTTTGCTATTTCCCGCAAATATTTTTGCTATATTTTTAGCATCTGGCGGTTCCGCTTATTTTTAGAGACGTTTTTTTAGCTTGTGCTGAAGTGTCTGTCGTTTGATCTTAAGTTTGTCTGCTGCTTTTGTAATGTTTCCTTTGCTGGTAAGCATAGCTTCTTTAATCAAATTTATTTCTATGTTTTCAAGCAGAGAATCCAGACCATTCTCCATTTTAATGTCATCCATAAGTTTCTTTTCATTGCCTCTTGTATTTATTTTATTTATTTTTATATGCTCCTCCGTTAAAACATGCTCCTTGCCTGCAAGAGAAACAGCCGAAATAATTATATTCTCCAGCTCTCTTACATTTCCCGGAAAATCATGGGTCATAAGCAATTTAAGCGCTGATTCAGACATCATCCATATTTCCTTACCCAATTTTTCATTATGTTTTCTAATAAATTCACTGACTAAAACAGGAATATCATCTTTTCTGTCTCTCAGTGGCGGAACGTTTAAATTTATAATATTCAACCTGTAATAAAGGTCTTTTCTTAGTCTTCCTTTTTCTATAAGCTCCCCAGGCTGCTCGTTTACAGTAGCTATGATTCTTACATCAATTGGTATATCCCTTGAGCCGCCAATTCTTCTGATACAATCTTCCTGGAGAACTCTCAGCAGTTTCCCCTGAAGCTCAAAAGGCATGGCATTGATTTCATCCAGCAGCAAAGTTCCTCCGCTTGCCTGTTCAAAAAGTCCCTGCCTGTCCATGGCACCGGTAAATCCTCCCTTAACCGTTCCAAACAGCATGCTTTCTAAGAGTGTTTCCGGTATAGCTGCACAGTTTTGCGCGAAAAACAGCTTATCTTTTCGCTCACCTTCAAAATGTATACTCTGGGCAAGAATTTCCTTACCTGTCCCGGTTTCCCCATATATAAAAACCGATGACGAACTTTTAGCAGCTTTTTTTGCAGTTTCTATTATTTCCTTAAACTCTTCGTTTTTACAGATTAGATCAGAAAAATTATATTTCTTGATTTTCAATTCCTTTATCGACTTTGGCTCTGGTCTTTCCTTATGCATGCCAAGAATTTCATTTGAAAGGTATTCAATGTCCGTAATATCTTTGGATATTTCAATGGCTGCAATGGCTTTCCCCGATTGATCAAGCACAGGAACCGTCGTGTTAATGGTCGTCACTTCTTTTCCATAATTGTTTAAATAGGTTTGCCTCTTATTTATTGTAGAAACGTTTTTATACAATGCTTTTGTTAGTGTACTCTCTTCCGTTGGTATATGTGAGAATACCGTTCCAAATGACTTTCCTATCACGTCTTCTCTCGGCGTTTTTTCCAACACTGCCATTGCCTCGTTGTAAATGATGCTTTTACCTTGAGAGTTTACAATATGAACCCCATCTTTAACTATTTCAGAAAGCATAAACAATAAAGTTTCATATTCTTTTCCCTTCAATTTGGTACCTCCTAATATGTTTTTCTATATTGTATCATTATTTTTGTTTAGGTGCAAATTTTTTTGCGTCCATTTCCAATTGACAATTCTCATTCTATAGTGTAATGTTAATAGGCGATGTATTACGCATACCAAAAATAGATGGAGGACGAATAAATGCGGCTTAGAAAAGAACCCGATGAATTAGAAGAAGATGACATCCTATTGATTGCAAGCGTTTCAGATGCGTTAGCGCATCCGGCAAGAATAAAAATATATAGATTTATCATGAAAGCAAACAAAGAAAGACGCAAGGTATGCAATAAAGATGTAGTAGAAGTATTTGATTACTCCCAAGCGACGATTTCACAGCACATAAAAAAACTGGTTGTCTCCGGTTTAATAGAAGTAAAAAAAGACGATAGGTTTTCATATTATTATGCAAATCTGGGCATGTTGATGAAATATTTAGACGCAACGAAAAAATGGCCATTGACATAATGTCAACGGCCATTTCCTTTATAATAAACTCACTATATTCAACATTTAATTTTTTTTATTCTTGCGATTTTACCAGCAACAATTGCAAGTATGAATACACTGGCTGTAAGTAATGCCCCCATTTTTGCAGCTCCCTGAAGTTCCATGTCTACAAAAGCAGCACCTGCTACAAATAGAGCAACTGTCAATCCCATTCCACCAATAAGTCCAGCCACAACAACATCATTTGCTTTCATACCGGTTGGCAGTTTGAACCCTAGCAATGTGGCAATCCAGGTGAATAATGAAATACCTATTGTTTTTCCAACTACTAAGGATATTAATATGATTAATGTCAGATTTGACATTCCTGCCAACTCAACGCCTGCATTTGTGAGTCCAAAAAAGAACAACCCAAACTCAACAAAAGGTGCAACCTGTTGCTCGAAAGTGCTCAAACAAGAACAGCAGGAAGCATCATCTATTCCATGTGAGTCATCGTGAACAATAGCCATACCTGTCTTTGGAAGAAATGGAACTATTGCAATCAATGATAAGGCAGGATGCAAATGGGCATTATACATTCCAAACCAGCTTAATGTTCCGCAAAATAAAACATACGGCCAATAACTATTTACACCTTTTTTATTTAATCTATAGGCAATAAGCATAGCGAAAAGTACTAAAACCAACCAAATGGGCTGTGTTGGATTTATTGGATCAGGGTAAAAAATTGCAATTATTGCAAGTCCAATTCCATCATCCACAACTGCTAAAAGAAGCAAGAAGCTTACGGCTGGGTGGCTTCTGCCGAAAACCACTCTTGCAAGCAGCCAGGCAAGTGCAATATCGGTAGCTGTGCATATTCCCCACCCTTTGACATATTCCGGGCTTCCTATGATTGAATTCAAAATGAAAAATATAGCTATTGGTCCAAGTACTCCGCCAGCAGTCGCCATAAGCGGCGTAACCGACTTTTTAATGGGATTAAGTGCTCCACCCACTGATAAACTATTTACAATCTCAACTCCTGCTATTGCAAAAAAGAAAACCATAAAAATATCATTGATCAGCCAATGGAAATTTACGTCAAAAATAATTGGTGTGTGCACAACATGATGATAACTTTCGGGGAATAAATTAGCCCAAACTAAGGCAACAATAACACCCGCTATCAATGGAATTGAATAATCACGACAAAGTTTTATAACCATGACAAACTCCCCTTTATAATGTTTTATATTATTAAAAAAAAACGCTTCAAGGGGTATTATACCATAAAATGTCGAAGGTGCAAGTAAAAATATATTGTATACACGTTTTTTTTTACAATAAACTTTCTCTCTTTAGCAGTTCCTCTAATCTTTCTTTTTGGTCTTGCCTTTTCATTTCATACCCATATTGATAAAAATCTATCAAATCAGCATCCTTTACAATTTCCTCTAAAGTACTACCAACTTCCGCTTTTTTGCTGTGGTTTCGAACGGCATTTGAAATTTGTTTGATTTCTTCTTGATTAAACAAGCCGGTCCTTTTAAGAAATTCTTTGACCGGTAAATACCCTGCCTCCGCATGGCCTTCCTGTTTCCCAGTAATGATTCTACCATAGTCATGTACCGCACATGCACACGCCGCCAGAACAGGATCAAACCCTCTTTTCTCAGCCAGTAAGTATCCCAACTTCGCGCAACTTGATATATGAACTCGCTCCCAGTCGATGAAATGGTCTCGTTCCTGCACAATATTTTCATACTTATTAATTTCTTTTAGTAGTTCACTTTGCAGTTGCAAGATTTTTTTCATTTATGATAAGTCTCCCCTTTAATTATTTTAAAACTTCTGTAAACCTGCTCAAGCAGAATAACTCTCATCATCTGATGAGGGAATGTCATTTTAGAAAACGATAATTTGAAATCTGAACGCCTACCAACTTCCTCTGAAAGTCCGGTTGATCCGCCGATGATAAAGGTTATATCACTTTTTCCTTCCATCCCCAACGTTTCAATTTTCTCCGCAAGCGCTTCTGAACCCAACGTATTTCCACTTATTTCTAGGGTAATCACAAAGGTTTCTTTCTTAATTCTTTTAAGGATATTTTCCCCTTCTTCAAATAAAGAATCTTCCTTTAACTCCTCAATTGTTAAATTGCAGTATTTGGTAAGTCTTTTACTATATTCTCCTACAGCATCAACCCAGTATTTCTCTTTTAATTTACCTATACAAATAACCCTGATATTCATAGCTGTCTCTTTTCATTTGTTTACAAATAATAAATTTCACTTATTTGATCTTTTAGAATCATTTCAATATTAACATTTTTGCCTATATAAAAGTCAGCTTCCTGTAACAGATTCTTTATAGTCTGTAATGCCATCTCAGGAAAGTTGTTCTCTCTGCTCAAGTGAGCAAGTAATACCTGCCTTTTTTTGCTTTTACCGGAAATCAGTCTGCACAGAATACCACCAGCATCTTCATTTGACAAATGACCTTCTGTTCCTAAAATTCTTTGTTTAACGTTCCATGGGTATCTGCACATTTTTAACATATTTACGTCATGATTGGATTCAAGCACTAAAATATCCGCATCTATTATTTCCTCATATATTTCTTCTGTAATATGCCCTGTGTCCGTAACAATGCTTATTTGGCTTCCTTCATAATAAAAAGAAAATCCAACCGGTTCTATTGCATCATGAGAAATATTGAAAGGCTTAACCTGTATATCCCCAATATCAAAGATTTCTCCGGTTTTGAAAATCTTCTTTTTTGTTTCCGCAATCTTATTTTCTATTAAAGACCAGGTGTTTTCATTAGCGTATGCAATAACATTCGGTAATTTTTTGGTTATTGTATTCAGGCTTTTAATATGATCGCCATGTTCATGTGTAACCAGTATTCCTTTAACGTCCTCTAAAAGAGTTTCCGAATGATTCAGTCCCTCTAATATTCTTCTCCCGCTTATGCCGGCATCTATTAATAATGCGGTTGTTCCGCTTTTAACCAGGTAACTGTTTCCGCTGCTCCCGCTTGAAAAGGAACAAAAGCTGATACTCATTCTATTAGTCCTCTCTTATTGCTCATAAGCATAAATATGTTCACTCTGATTTTCATTATATACTATCTTCCAGGCCGGCAGCGCAGTATCTTTAATTAATTCCTCGCCGTCGAAACTGGATGTATCAAGCCAATATACAAGCTCAATTCGATTTACTACAATATCCTCTTCCTGCTTTTCAATTTGACTCATAAAAATAACCAGCGCTTCCGATGCTGAAATAGTGTTCTTTTTGCTATCTCCAAGATTTTTTGCCTCCAGCCAATAGCTGTCAATGGAATCCAATTTGCCATTTTCAAAATAACAATATATGTAGCTTTCTTCTATCAAAATCCCGTCTATCTCGTTTTTATATTTAACAACAGTTCCTTCTCCCTGCTTCTCCACACCTTCAAGCACCACATAGTCACTGTACAGATTATTATCTTTTAAAAACAAATTTGAAATTCTGATGAGTTCTTCTTCTGTGTCATTACCGGTTTCTGCAATATATTTCATCTGATGAACAAATTGATTTACTTTTTCCTTGTTAAATACTCTGTATTCTATATTTAGTACAGGCATTTTCCCATGTTTTTCAGGCACTTCTGTTGCCAAAGTGATATTATTATTTGCAAGAACAGAAATTAGAACCTTTTCAGATGCAGGTTCTGTTTGAACTGGATTATTAAACCCAAATGTAAAAACGAGAAAAACATTTGTTACAATTAAGGCTGCTATGAGTATTGTTTTTGCTTTTGTCCAATCCATTTTTTCTTCCTTAGGTTTTCTTAATCAATTATTTTAAATCCTAACGGATTTGTTGTATATACGTCAAAATAAGCTTCCATACCGTCAAACCCTACTATCCAGGCTGCCTTTGCTGTTCCCTTCATCTGGCCTTCTTTTCTGACAACTGCATACCCAGGTTCTACTGAAATAATCCTGTTTGCAATTTCCTCAAAGGTCCCCGTCATGCCCATTTCGTTTTTAAAATAGCTGTAATTTTCAGCAAGCATATTTATGGCAGAATAGGCTTCCTTGTACTCGTCTTTCTTTTCTTCAACCGTGACATTATTATACTCAGATAAGTCTCGATTAAAATAGGTCACCTGATTTTCTGTAATTTCAACAATTATTGGATCTCTATCCTGATAGTAAATCCTATAATCGTTAACTTCTAAACCAAAAGTGAATCGATACCCTCTTTTCCCATTTAAATTAATTCCCACATTTTTTAAATAAGGCTCATATTTACTGCCATCCGAACCTTCGAAGGCCCCATGCGCCCCAATGAAATTCAATGCAGTTCTTAATGATTCAAGATATCCCACTTCACTATTCGTTCCAGTGCTTTCTTCCTTATATTCAATCACACCATTTGTATTCACAATTAAAACCTTTTGGCCGTACCCATACATGTAAATGACAGTTCCGTTTCCATCCTCGATTTTTCTTATAAAATCAAAGGTCTGGCCGAAGTACGATTGCGCAATAGTTGAAACAGCATCATTCTGTTTTGAGTAAACTTCCCTATTATAATCAAAGTCGTGCAGATTGGTCTGCAATGTAATAGGTATAAATGTTGTGTTCGTGACTCCACCACCTAAATATTTCCCTATTGTATAATATATCGGGCTTTCTTCTTCCATAAGAGAAGTCAGCAGCTGTTCCAGGCGCTTTGCATCATTGGTTATAATAATTCTGTAATATTTCATCTTTTTCGAATCGTAAATCAACAGGCTTTCCTTACTGATTTTACCGTATCCAATTTCGCTGATGGTTCCTATATCATCAAAGGCTGGTGTTGTTTTTATTCCATACGCCAAACAAAATTCACTTAAGGATAACTGATAATTAAATTTAGCCCTAATCGAAGAAATTTTCATTACCTTTTCGTATTGATCTTTTGTTATTTCCTCAACAATTAATGTGTCCGACTGCATAAATTCATCCAGTCCCTTCACCATTTCACTCCATTTGTCTTTTGTTGCTAGTTTATAGGAATCTTCCCCCAAGGAAATGATGATCTGGCTAGGGACAATTAAATCTTTTATGTCCATTGTTTCGTAATTTGCCTGGCTATCCGATAGTTTTAAATCTTCGAGTGAGATGTCTCCCCAAAAAAAATACAATAGTAGTATTGTTGAAATAATCAATACTACTAATATAACGCTTTTTATATTTTCAATAATATTTTTATCTATGGATTTTTTCATAGGTTTATGCCTTTAGTTCCCAAAGATAGACTTTAATAAATTTTGCAGAAATTGAGTTGCCCCTGACTGAGACGAACTAAAAATTTTAGCAGCTGTAATCTCGACTGGTTTTTCTTTCATCATTACAAGACTTTCACTTGAATACGTCACCTGACCGTCTAGGAGGGTCTCAACCTTTATTTTATAAGTTCCAGGTGTTACTTTTTCAAATCTTTTTGTATAAAAACTTAAATAATTTTGCGAAACATAAATATCAGCCTCTTCTAATTTAAAACTTACAAACGTGGACGCTGGCTTTCCTACTTCCCTTGCCTGTTCAGCTTTTTCTATTTCATCAATTGTTGTCGAATAGTAATTGTCATTGATTTTTTTCTTTTCTTCCGTGACCGTAACCCGAATTGTCTTTGGCTGTGTCACCTTGACAGAGATAAGCAGATTCGTAGAATATATGGTACTGCCTACAGTCGGATTAACAATTATTACGGCTGGATCTGATGCTGCAAAAGATACTACCGTAGACGAAAGCATCATTATTATCAGCAATACTGCAATTATATATTTTTTCATCACTTACCTCCTTTTCATTATTATATTTTTTTATTATACACTACTTATGTTACAGGTGTGTTACATTGACTTTAAAATACCTTTACAATTGAAGCAATTTTAATGCATAATTGAACTATACGAAAAGGAGAGATACTGATGCAGAAAGTCAAAATATATACAGATGGCGCTTGTTCAGGCAACCAAAATGACGAAAATACAGGAGGCTGGGGGGCCGTACTAGAATCTGGGAAGCACCAAAAAACTCTTTTTGGAGGAGAAAAAAACACAACGAACAATCGAATGGAAATGATGGCCTTAATCAGCGCCTTAGAAGCCTTACATAAAGAAGGCTTAATGATTGACGTTTTTTCTGACAGTTCCTACCTTATGAACTGCTTTAGAGAAAAATGGTATGAAAAATGGCTGGTAAATAACTGGGTTACATCAAACAAAAGTCCAGTTGAAAACCGGGACCTTTGGGAAACCCTACTGATTTATATCAATAAACACCAAATGTCATTTTATAGAGTTAAAGGGCACATAAATCCAAAGAGCAAAAGAATCAATCTGGGTGAAATCTATAAAAAATTTGTTGAATGGAATGGTTCTTCCTTTAGTTATGAAGATTTTCTTTATACTACTGAAATGAACAACAAAGCAGATGACCTGGCAAATCAAGGGATTCAAAGCATATTGCAGTGCACATTCCCTGAGTAGCAATTATATCAAACCTGGTCCCTAAGGAGATAAACAATGGAACAGAAAAAAAAATATTTATTGAATAAGATATTTTCAATCCTTTTGATTGGAATTCTTATTTTAACCTCAACACCGTTTATTTATGGTGCCTACTCCCCAACATACAGCAATGACGCCTACTCATCAATATACAGTAATGACGCCATCAGGCTCAACCGTCTAGGCCTTTTCCTTGGTACAGACAACGGCTTCGAGCTTGATAAGCCTTGTAACAGATTGCAAGGTGCAGTTATGTTCATACGTCTGGTCGGCGAGGAAAGTATCGCCATTTTTGAACCAAAGTCATCTCCTTTTGAAGATGTTACACAGACCTGGGCTATGCCATATATTGGACAAATGTATGTTCAGGGTTATTCAAACGGTACAAGTTCAACCACTTATGGGATAGGTGCAATGTCTGCAGATCAGTTCGCCACCTATATATTAAGAGCCTTGGGCTACAGCGAAGCGAAAGGTGATTTTGTCTGGAGCACTTCCTTGTCAACGCTTTTGGAATTGGACATTATCTCAAAGAGAGATTTTAACATTATTGAAGAAGGCTCTTTTTTAAGAGACTATGCTGTTAAACTTGCAAGCAGCGCCCTAGATGCAACTCTTAAGAATTCTGATACAACACTATATCAGGTTTTGCTGGAGAAGGATGCCATTAATTTAAACAGCAGCATCAGACCATTACCTGTATCTACCGGGACATTAGTGAGATCTTATGAAGATATGACCGCCATCTTTCAAAGAATGCATGCCAACCTTCAATATTCAACAACTTTGGACACCTCCGGGCTTTCTCTCGAAGTAATCAAGAACTGGCTAAACAAAATCACAAACACCTCTTCTTCAGACGTCTGGGGATGGACAATTACATCTCCAAAAGACGAAAAATATCCTTCCAAGGTTTCAATCAAATGGCTTTATACGGATGGTTATGAAGTGGCCTACTCTTATTTGTACCCTTCCAGTTCTTTAGAGCTATCTGCGAAAAACCTAGAAATCAGAAAGGTTGTAGATTCCTTTCTCCAAAACGAAATTACTCATGACATGAGTAACAAAGATAAAATCAAAGCGGTTCATGATTATTTGATCAAAACTGCTAAATATGATACCGCATTAGTTCAAAATACGGAATTAAGCGCTGATAATACTTCTGATTCCTATATGGCTTATGGCGTTTTAGTTAAAGATTTAGGTGTTTGCGACAGTTATGCCAAAGCGTTTAATATGTTCATGGATATTTTAGGAATACCTTCGGAAAGAGTTGTTGGCACTTCCCATTATAATAATAAACCTGTTAGTCATGCCTGGAACAGAGTCTTCGTTGATGATCAGTATTTAAATATAGATGTTACCTGGGACGATCCCGTTCCAGATCGAGGGAATCGTGTTCGATACGATTATTTTTTAATTACTGACAAGGACCTTGCTAAAGACCATAATTGGGACACTTCCCAGTTTATCCCAAACTATTATTAAATAGGAGAACTTATAATGGCTTTTTATTTCCCCGTCTTGTTAATTATAGCAGCCAATGTTCTTTACCATATCTGTGCAAAGAGCATTCCCTCTCAAATGAATCCTATAGTCAGCCTGATGATTACTTACCTGGTGGCCGGATCCTTAACTCTTTTTATGTTTTTTCTTATGCCCCAGATTTTTACGATGGATAAGAAACTCGACATTACTCTTGTGGAACAAATCAAGCAGGCAAACTGGGCTCCTTACATTTTAGGTTTTGTAATTGTCGGACTGGAACTCGGTAATATTCTTATGTACAGGGTAGGCTGGAATATTAGTTTAGGATCTTTAGTCAGTAATATAAGCTTAGCGGTTTTACTCCTGGCAATAGGCATCTTTTTTTACAAAGAGGTAATCAGCACCAGTCAGGTTTTTGGTATTGGCCTTTGTATTGTAGGTCTGATTTTTATCAACAAATAATAAACCCGACCAGGTATTTATATAAAACCAGAAATCCTTAAACTGATTATTACTCAATTTTAATGATCTCTGGTTTTATATTTAAAGATTATAACTTTAATTCAAATCCTACAATTTCAATTAAATCGCCTATTTGCAATGTACAATTTAATCAATTTTCTTCATGACGATTTCTCTGAATACAGCAGTGTGTCGATCAGGGTCAAGATTATTATCGCTTATTCTTTAATATTTGTTTTTTGGCAGTTCAACCTTTATTAGCAAACTCATCTTCGAGTGAAAGTAATTTTTCTTTTATGTCTATTCCTCCTCCATAGCCTGTCGACTTTCCGTTTGATCCTATTACCCGATGACACGGGATAATAATTGATATTGGATTCCTATTATTTGCATGGCCAACTGCTCGGCTTGCTTTTGGATTGCCTATCTGCTCCCCAATTTCCTTATAACTTCTTGTCTCCCCATAAGGTATTTTTCGTAATGCTTCCCAAACCATCATTTGAAATACTGACCCTTTTGGCTTTAAGGGGAGTGTAAAAATATTTCTCTTACCTATGAAATATTCATCAAGCTGCTGTTTTGCTTTTTTAATCAAAGGCGTTTCTTCAACAATATAATTATTCTTGATGTTCTCATTCATTTTTATTTCAGTCGAAAATAAAAGATACGTGATAAAACCCTCTGACTCTCCAATGACAATATCCCCAACTGGAGTTTGTTTGTATATAAATGCTTTATTCATTTTGCTCCTGCTCCTGCCCCTGCCTCTGCCTCTCTATTTTTCCGCCACATTTACATCTGTACAGATGTGTATGCGTAACCAGCCTGGATTTTCTTGTTCTTTCGATTATTTGCCCGCAACTCTTGCAAACCATCACATAGCGAACATTTATTTTGCTTTTATTCATACTTTTTGTCTCTATACCAAGCTCCTCCGAAACAGAGGTTCTTTTGATATTATATCCATATATGCTATTCATAGTTTCTGCGTACGCCTTCCAAACCTTGCTGTGGTTTTGACAACCAGGGCAAGTGTGCAGTATCTCATGGGCAAGAATCAGTAAAAGAGAGGTTTCGGGGCCATTTGCTATAGCCCCTGAAACCTCAATAATGTATCCATTCTTATATTTTTTGCAGCATCCGAACCTTGTTTTAGCCCTATTATTAATCACAACATTTTCTTGAATATTCTTCGAAACCGGTATGCCTGCTGCTGCTGCCTGTGAAATAACCTCTTTCATTTTAATGGAAATATATGTCATTTATCATCCTTTGTTTCACGTGAAACTTATCTTAAAGACCTTAGTAAATCAATGATTCTGTCAAGTTCTTCCTTACTGAAAAATTGTATTTCTAATTTCCCTTTTCTCCCCGAATATTTTAATTGAACTTTAGTTCCCATGATTTCTTTTAATTCTTCTTCTACGCAGGCGATTTCCAAAGATTTTTTCTTTTTCAAAGGCTTTGGGTTACCCTTTAATGAATTGCGCTTTGATAGTTTTTCTATTTCTCTAACCGAAATTTGTTCTTTCGCCGCATATTTTGCAAGCTCCAGTTGAATTTTTTTATCTTCAATTCCAATAATTGCTCTAGCGTGCCCCGTACTCAGCATACCATTTGTGACTAATTCCTGTATTTCCGTCGGCAATTTCAGCAGTCTTAGTACATTGGTTATATAAGGTCTGCTCTTTCCCACACTTTTAGAAATCTGTTCCTGTGTTAAACCATAGGTAATAATCATCTGGCTAAGTGCTTCGGCCTCTTCCATTGGGTTTAGATCTTCCCGCTGCATGTTTTCAATGATGGAAACGAGCATATTCTGTTCTTCTGTCAGATTTCTTAAGATAGATGGAATTTTCTTAAGTCCTGCTTTCCTTGCGGCTCTCCATCTGCGTTCCCCTGCAACAATTTCATATCCTTCGCCTGTTTTGCGAACCATAATAGGCTGAAGTATGCCATGAACTTCTATTGACTTCGCCAGTTCATCTATTTTTTCATTATCAAAGTTTTTTCTTGGCTGCTTACTGTTAGGGCTTATACTGTTTATATCTAAAAAATATATTCCGTTTTCATCTATATCATTTCTGTTACTGACATTTCTGACATCAGTAACTTCAATATCCATATCTTCAAACAATGCGCTAAGACCTTTTCCCAGTCCGCCTTTTCTTGCTACTACCATTCAGAACCTCCTTCCAGTTCAAGAAATTCTTCAGCAAATTCATTATATGCCTCTGCACCCTTTGATTTTGGGTCATATTGCGTTATTGGAAGCCCAAAACTTGGAGCTTCTGCTAATCTTACATTTCTAGGGATTACTGTGGAATACACTTTTTCTTTAAAATATTTTTTGACTTCTTCTACTACTTGAATTGATAAATTGGTTCTTCCATCAAACATAGAAAGAATAACGCCCTGGATTTCAAGATTGGGATTCAAGCTCTTCCTTACAAGCTCAATAGTGCTCACCAGCTGGCTTACACCCTCTAAAGCATAGAATTCACATTGTATAGGTATAAGAACACTGTCTACCGCAGTCAGCGAGTTGATTGTCAGCAACCCTAAAGAAGGAGGACAATCAATAAAAATAAAATCATATCTGTCTCTGATTTTATCAAGCGCTCTTTTCAACCTTTTTTCTCTTCCTTCAAGTCTAACCAGCTCTATTTCAGCACCTGCCAGCTGGACACTTGCTGGAATAATGTCCAAGTTTTTAACTATTGTAGGAAGAATAGCTTCACTTGGGTGCATTTTATCATCTATTAGCACCTCATATGTTGTTTTTAACAGTCCTTTTTTCTTAATTCCAATGCCACTGGTCGTATTGCCTTGCGGGTCAATATCAAGAATCAGCACTTTTTTCCCCTTCTGTGCCAGACAAGCCGCCAGATTAATATTTGTTGTTGTTTTTCCTACGCCACCTTTTTGATTAAAAATTGCTATTGCTTTTCCCAAAATAGTACCTCCCTGTTGCTCTTTTATTGTCTTCAATTATATATCACTACACTCTTTTTCACCACAAATTTTTTTATTAAATCAGACTGTTTCACGTGAAACATCAAAAAAAGAGCTATCAAAAATTTTATTTCAACGGCTCTTTGGAAGGGGTTCCGGCTTTTCTCGGGTATTGCGCTGGTGTTTTTTTAATTTTGTTTATTATAATAATTCTATGATTTAATCCCAAATTTTCTATTGCAACTGCTCTTTCCCCTGCCAATTTGCCTCCCATAAGGTTTATCGCCTTTTGACCTTCATCCAGTTCTCTTTTGAAATCAGATCCCTTATAGGCTAAAAGGTTTCCACCTACTTTAATAAACGGCAACGTATATTCAGCTAATACTGATATGTTTGCAACGGCTCTTGCTACGCATAAATCATATCCTTCTCTGTGTTTCCTGTCCCTTGACAGGTCTTCTGCCCTCCCGTGAAGTGTTTTGATATTATTAATCCCCAACGCCTTACAAAGTTCATCAATGACATTTAGTCTCTTCTTAAGAGAGTCCATCAAGACAAACTGTTTTTCAGGAAAAACTATAGCAAGCGGAACACCTGGAAATCCCGCTCCTGTTCCAACATCTATTATCTTGTCGGCTCTTTGCATTTCATCAAACTCACAGCAAAGCAACGAATCTATATAATGTTTTCTGACAAATTCATCCTTATCCGTAATTGCAGTCAAATTTATCTTTTCGTTCCATTCCAGAATGCCTTCCATATACGTTTGAAATGTTTTGAGCATTTCCGTCGAAGTCACTATTTTCAACTGTTCCAAAGCCATTCTTAACTGGTCCATTCTATTTTCCTCTTCTTCTTTCCCTTTCCATGTAAATCAAAAGGACGTTAATATCCGCTGGAGATACACCTGATATTCTTGAGGCCTGCCCAAGAGACAAAGGCTTAAACTGATTCAACTTCTGAGAAGCTTCTATTCTGAGTCCTTCTATTTTAGAATAATCCAGTTCCTGGCTGATAATTTTTCCTTCCAGTTTCTTAAATCGTTCAATTTGTTTAATCTGCTTATTAATATAACCTTCATATTTAATCTGAACCTCTATTTGCGTTTTCGCGTGACTTGATATTTTAGGTTGATCTTTATCTATATCCGCCAATTTATCATAGGTAATCTCAGGTCTTTTTAGAAGGTCTGCAAGGGATATTTTATTTTGAAGCGGCGTGCTGACATTTTTTTCCATAAAACGAAGAGCCTGGTTTGGAAACACTATTGTCTCCGCTAACCTTTTCATCTCTTTTTCAACCTGTTCTGTCTTTGTTGAAAATTTGGCAAATCTTTCCATATTTACCAATCCAAGGGAATGTCCTCTTTTTGTCAGCCTCAGATCCGCATTATCCTGTCTTAGAACAAGCCTATATTCTGCTCTGGAAGTCATGATTCGATATGGCTCATTAGTCCCTTTGGTAACCAAATCGTCGATTAGAACGCCAATATAAGCCTCGCTTCTATCTAAAACGAAGGGGTTTTTACCATTTATTGACAAACAGGCATTTATTCCTGCCAAAAGCCCCTGTGCGGCGGCTTCTTCGTACCCAGAGCTCCCATTGAACTGTCCTGCACAAAAAAGATTTTTTATTTGTCGGGATTCTAAATTAATTTTCAAATCAAAAGGATCAATGCAATCATATTCTATCGCATACGCCGGCCTGGAAATTTTAGCATTTTCGAGTCCTGGTATTGTTTTATAAAAGGCTTCCTGCACATCTTCTGGAAGAGAAGATGACATTCCCTGAATATACATTTCATCAGTGCTTCTTCCTTCCGGTTCGATAAACGTCTGATGTCTTTCCTTTTCTGAAAATCTATTCACTTTATCCTCTATAGATGGACAATATCTAGGACCTATGCCTTCTATCTGTCCTCCAAAAAGAGCGGATCTATGAAAATTATCTCTTATAATCTGATGAGTTTTATTATTTGTATAGGTTAACCAGCAGCTTACCTGTTCACATTCTAATTCATCATTCATAAATGAAAACGGTACAATTTTCTCGTCCCCTGCCTGCTCTTTCATTTTACTGTAATCCAGGCTTGAACCCAATATTCTTGCCGGTGTTCCTGTTTTAAATCTTCTTAGCTTTATTCCATGTTTCTTTAAATTATCAGCAAGTTCAATTGACGCCGACAGCCCATTTGGTCCGCTAAAAAAAGACCACTCTCCAATGAAGATTTTACCTCTTAAAAAGGTTCCAGTTGCAATGATTACTGCCTTTGCTCTATACGCGGCCCCCGTGTTAAGGAGAACACCTCGAACCTGCCCCTCTTCCACAATTAAATCAATTACCTCACCCTGCTTTAAATCAAGGTTCTTTTCTTTTTCAATTGTCTTTTTCATTTCTTCGTGGTATCTGACTTTGTCAGCCTGAGCTCGCAATGAATGCACTGCAGGGCCCTTCGCAGTATTCAACATTTTACTTTGAATAAATGTTTTGTCAATATTTATTCCCATCTCACCACCCAGTGCATCTATTTCTCTTACAAGGTGACCTTTCCCCGTCCCTCCGATGGAAGGGTTGCATGCCATCATGGCAACTGCCTCAAGATTAATTGAAAGCATCAGCGTTTTCTCGCCCATACGCGCCGCAGCAAGCCCCGCCTCGCACCCGGCGTGACCAGCGCCTATTACTATCACATTATAATCTTCCATTAATATCTGTTTCATGTTCCCCTATTTTCCCAGACAAAATCTTGCAAAGACTTCATCTATTATATTTTCCGAAAATGTTTCTCCAATGATTTCTCCAAGTAACTCCCATGCTGCCTTTACATCAATTTCCAAAAAGTCCATAGCCATAGAAGCTTCAGTCTGTTCAATTGCTTCTTTTATAGCCAGCCCTGCTTTTTCAAGCAAGTTTTTCTGACGAACATTTGAAACCAACATACTTTCACCCTGCCTGACCTTACCACCATAAACCAGTTCTTCAATCTCTTTTTCTACAGCATTAATTCCTGCACCTTCTGTTGCTATTGTGAAAATAACCTTGGCTTCAGGGATTAATTTTTTTATTTGTTTCGTGTCAATTTTCTGTTCAAGATCCCCTTTGTTAATTAAAACAAGGCTTTTTCTTTTTCCAATTATTTCAATAATTTCTCTATCTTCTTTTGATAGTTCATTGCTGCCATCAAGAACAAAAATTATTAAATCCGCTTTATTAAAAGATTCCTTACTTTTTTCTATCCCGATTTTTTCTATAGTATCTTCAGTATTTCTTATTCCAGCTGTATCTGTCAGTTTAATTGCAATACCTTTAATCGACAAGAATTCTTCAATTGTATCTCTGGTTGTTCCTGGAATTTCCGTAACAATTGCCCTGCTTTCACGAAGTAATGCATTCATTAATGATGACTTTCCAACATTTGGCTTCCCAATAATTGAAACTGCAAGTCCTTCTTGAATTAACCTTCCCGTCTCCGCTGTAGACACTAAAATTTCAATCATATCGCTTATTTGCAATAGGCTTTTTTTAACCTCTCTATATGATAATTCTTCTATATCTTCATCTGGATAATCAATGTTTACAGCTAATTTAATAAGTAATTCCAAAAGCATTTTTCTTATATCTAAAACTTTTTTAGAAAGAAATCCTTCCAGCTGATTGATGGAAATTTCAAAACTTTTATCACTCTTGGCTCTGATTAAATCTATAACTGCTTCCGCTTGAACCAAATCCAATCTGCCATTTAAAAAAGCTCTTTTCGTAAACTCCCCTGGCTCAGCCAGTATTGCTCCTTTCCTTAAAACCAACTCTAAAGTTTTTCTTAATGAAATAATACTTCCATGACAGTTAATTTCTACAACATCTTCCGTTGTATACGTCTTTGGTCCCTTCATATATGAAACCAATGCTTCGTCAATAATTTTTCCTGTGTCAGAATCCGTTATATGACCAAATGTCAAATATCGGTTTCGTAGAGGCTTATCATTTATACCGACAAAAATCTGGTCAAGTATCTCCTTGGCCTTTCCTCCGCTGATTTTTACGATTCCTATTCCACCCTCTCCATAAGCGGTGGCAATTGCTGCTATTGTATTTTCCATTAATTTCTCCCTAGAGTAAAAAATAACCCGTGTAAACACGGGTTATCAGTTTATTTTAAGTCTATTATAACCCTTCTATATGGTTCTTCTCCCTCACTGCGCGTTATGACTTCCGGGTTGCTCTGCAGCGTTGCATGAATTACCTTTCTCTCATAAGGATTCATTGGTTCGAGCCTAACACTCTTTCTTGATTTCGTAACCTTTAATGCCAGCCTATTTGCTAATTGTTCAAGAGTTTTTTCTCTCTTTTGTCTGTAATTTTCAGCATCTACAACAACTTTTATGTATTTACTGTCACCTTTATTTGCAACAAGGCTTGTTAAATACTGGATTGCATCCAGGGTTTGTCCCCTTTTACCTATAATCGTTCCAGAGTCTTTACCTTCTATGTCAACATAAATGATGTCCTCATTCTCTTTTGCTTCAAGCGTAACTTCAAGCCCCATTTTCAAGGTTATCTCGTTTAGGAAAGCCAGAACCTTATTATCTACTGCAACAGGTACTAAATTTTCAGGTTTTTCCTGCCTTAATCCTTCGAAATTCAATTCTTTTTTATGAGCTTCAAAAACCGGTTTATTTTTCACTTCATGTACAACCTTTTCTCTTACTGGCTCTTTAGATCTTTCAAAAAACGGTTTTGTTCTCGGCTCTTCTCTGATTGTCCGCGCTTCTTCTTTGGCTGGTCGCACTTCTTCCCTGACTGTTCTTGGCTGTTGTCTGATTGTCTTTACTTCTTCTATAATTACAGAAGTCTTATTCCTCTCAGGTTTGTAAGCTTTTTTCTCAACTCTTACCTTTGCAAGCTTTGATCCGATTCCAAAAAAACCCTTTGAAGGTTCTTCTAAAACTATAATCTCTACCTGCTCCTTTGTTAATCTAAGATCTATAAGGGCTAATTCAACTGCGTTTTCAACGCTTGTTCCCCATTTTTCCGAAAAATCCATATGTGATTTCCTCCACGCTTCTTATTTTTTTCTTTCATTTTTTTCTTAATTTATTAAGGCGCATATTAAATAATATCTGCATTGAAGTCCCTACAAACCAGTAAAGTGCTAGTCCTGCAGGGAATGATCTACCCATCCATACAATCATAACAGGGAAAAAATATTTCATTATACTTGTCATAGAAGACATTGGATTGTTGGGATCTACAGTTGTTTGACTCTGCGTTTGAGAAAATGAAATATAAGTTGTAATTCCGGCTCCAAGCGGTAAAATCCAGGCATCTGGCTGACTTAAATCACTAATCCATAAGAATGTCTCATGCACCGCAAGCATCATGTCTGGATTTGAAATGAATGTCATTGGATTTCTAAGTAATACAAAAAGTCCAAAAATGATTGGCATTTGTATCAACATTGGCAGACATCCACTCATTGGGTTGTATTTTTCTTCTTTATAAAGCTCGGACAATTTTTCATTTAACATAGCTTTGTCATGAGAAAATTTATTTTGAATTGCCTTTATTTTTGGCTGCAAATCTCCCATTCTGGCTGTTGATTTAATTTGATGTGCATAAAGCGGGTATAATAACAGCTTTATTATTATTGTAAAAACAATAAGTGTTATCCCGTAATTTTGAATAAATTCATAAAGTAGGTTAAGAAGCATCCCCATAGGCCGTGCTATATAACCCATAATTGTAATATACATTAATTTCCTCCATTATTTTAAAGGATCATATCCTCCCGGATGAAAAGGGTGACACTTAAGAAGTCTTTTTATTCCTAAAAAGCTTCCCTTGAATGCTCCATACTTTTCAACTGCCTGAATAAAATAAGTTGAACACGTTGGATAAAACCGACATGCAGGAGGGAAAAATGGAGATATAAGATTCTGATATCCCTTTACTAAAATTATTAATATATTTTTCAGAAATTTCACCTTCTTATTTGCCTGATTCCAACAGTTTTCCTCTATTTGCTGCAGATTTTAAAGATTTAATAACTTCCTGGCACTTTATACCGTTTATAGTATTTCTCCCTATAATTATTAAGTCGTATCCTATTCTAAATTCTTTTTCTAGTTCTCTAAAGCTTTCCTTCATCAGTCGGCGTGCTCTATTTCTAAATACACTATTCCCAACTTTTTTGCTTGCTAAAAAGGCGACCCTGTTGTATGTCAGTCCATTTTTTCTATAAAACAACACGACATATTTATCACCAACAGATTTTCCTTTGCTATACAGCGTAGAAAAATCTTTTTTTTTGCGTAAAACATTCGGTTTTAGCATTTCTCACCATATTAAAGAGTATCCTTTAAACAAAAAGACCACGTTTGCGGTCTCTATGCTGTCAACTCTTTTCTTCCTCTTGCTCTTCTTCTCTTTAATACATTTCTACCGTTTTTTGTATTCATTCTTTTTCTAAAGCCATGTTCCTTTTTTCTTTGTCTTACTTTTGGCTGATAAGTTTGCTTCATATCTAAAACACCTCCTTGCTCAATATTTAAAGATATATTCTGCTGCGATATCTAAATTTCAACTCGCATACATACCGTATTAGTATACCCAACCACCTAATAAAAGTCAACTGGTATATAGGCTAATATAAATATATTTATCAATGTAAACTCTTTATTCTTAATTTTCAAGCATATTATATCTACATATTGTAGCACTTGTTAAAACTATGCACAATATTATCCACAAGTTGTGGATAACTTATTCACTATCTGGTTTTTGCCCATAAAATATTCCCCTTGCCTGTGGATAACTTTTTTTGTATTATATAGATATATCAATTATACATACTTCAAAACAAAGGAAGCAATAATGAAAAATTTTAAGAATAACTGGTTAAAAGTCCTTGACGCCCTTTCAAAAGAGACCACTGAGGTAGGTTACAGTACTTGGTTTGTTCCAATTACACCGATTCGAATCGACGATGCAGGTGGCAAGATTTATCTTGATCCCTTTAGTGAATTAAATCTTAATATTTTAGCTGCACGATATTTGCCTTTACTTGAAAATACTATTTGTGAGGTTTTTAAGAAAAAATACACCGTTGTATTTGAATTTCATGAAGAAGAAGAAGATTCTTCCTATCTTGGCCTTGGCGAAAATTTCAGGGAAGAGTATTACTTAAATCCCCGTTATAATTTTGGCAGCTTTGTAGTTGGTGAAAATAACAAATATGCTCACGCGGCGGCTCAGGCTGTTGCAAAAACTCCTTCTGATGCATATAATCCATTATTTATATATGGTGATTCCGGCCTTGGCAAGACTCATTTAATGCATGCTATAGGCCATTATATATTACAAAATTATCCAAAATTAAAAGTTCTTTATGTTTCTTCAGAAATGTTCACAAATGAATTGATTAAATCTATAGGAGAAAGAAAAACTATTGAATTTAGGAACAAATATAGAAGTATAGATGTTTTATTAATAGATGATATTCAGTTTATAGAAGGAAAAGAAGGAACACAAGAAGAGTTTTTTCACACTTTCAATACTCTTTATGAAGCAAACAAGCAAATTATCATATCAAGCGACAGACCTCCGAATAGACTTACTAATATTGAGGATCGTTTACGTTCAAGGTTCCAGTGGAATTTTATAGCAGATATTCAGCCGCCTGACTATGAAACAAGAGTTGCTATATTGATAAAAAAAGCAACTCTTGAAAATATTGAAATTACAAATGATTTAATTGATGTTATTGGATATATAGCAGAAAAAATTAAATTAAATATTAGAGAACTTGAAGGTGCTTTCACTCGTGTAGTCGGTTATGCAAGTCTGGTGGACGAAAAAATTAATGTTCCTTTTGCTAAAAACGTTTTAAAAGACGTACTTTCATCAGAAGAAACAGCAATCAATCAGGAAAATATTAAAAAACTGGTGTGTAAACACTTTAATATCAAGGTTTCGGAAATGGAATCTGCAAAAAGAGATAGGAGCATCTCTTTTCCAAGACAAATTGCCATGTACCTTTGCAGAGATATGACAGACTTATCTCTCCCTAAAATTGGTATAGCTTTTGGTAAAAGAGATCATACTACAGTTTTACATGCATGTGATAAAATTTCAACTGAAATAAAAAGCAATCCTTCTGTTAAGGATATTATAAATTCTTTAAAGAAACAGTTAAAGGATAATTAATGCACAATAAAAATGATAACTTTTTAAAGTTATCAACACTTTATCAACAGGGTAAACCCGTTGCTGGTAAATGATTTAAACCACTTATCCACATATCCACAGGCCCTACTACTACTATTACTAAAAAAATATAAGAAAAAAAAGGAGATTTTATATGAAATTCACTTGCAGCCAGCAACAATTATCAAGAGCTATTAATACTGTTTCAAAAGCAGTTACAGCAAGAACAACAATACCAATTCTTAAAGGGATATTAATTAAAGTCACCAAAGATGGAATATTATCTTTATCTGCATCTGATTTAGATTTAAGCATAGAAAAAAAAATAAACGTTCATGTTGAAGAAGAAGGTTCTGTTGTAGTACTTTCCAAACTTTTCGGTGATATTATAAGAAAACTTCCAAATGAAAATATAGTAATAGAAAAAATAGAGGAAAATAATATAAATATTAAATGTTCTTCATCAGAATTTACAATAGTTGGATTATCACCTGATGAATTTCCAAATATGGGAGAAATAGAAAATAATTACCGAATATTATTAAGTAAAGAAATTTTCAAAGAAATGATTAAGAAAACAGTTTTTGCTGCGAGTATAGATGAGTCGAAGGGAATTATTGTAGGAGCTTTAATTGAAATAGAAGAAAATTCAATTAATATGGTTGCACTGGATGGTTTCAGGATGGCAGTGGCAAGAGAAAAAATAATAAATAATGAGGCAAAAAGAATAATAGTATCGGCAAAAATACTGAATGAAATTAATAAAATAATAAGTGAAAGTGAAGAAGGAGAAAATATAGAATTAATATTAGATAATAAAAAAGCAGTAATTTTATTAGAGACCACAAAAATAGTTTTAAGATTATTAGATGGAGAATTTATTAAATACAGGGATATAACACCAAAAGAATTCAAAACAAACGTGGTATTGAATAAAACAAATTTTATGGAAAGTGTAGAAAGAGCTTCACTTTTAGCAAAAGAAGGAAAAAATAATTTAATTAAATTGGCTATACTTGAAAATAATATGATTATAACCTCAAAATCAGAGGAGGGGAATGTAAAAGAAAATATTATCATAAGTAAAGATGGCGAAAACTTAGAAATAGGTTTTAACTCGAAATATTTATTAGATGCATTAAAATCTATTAATACAGAGGAAATTAAAATTGAATTAAACACAAGCATAAGCCCTTGTTTAATAAAACCAATTAAGGGAAATGAATATGAATATTTAATTTTACCGGTTAGATTAACAGGAAATTAAAGGAATAAAATAGTATGTTTATTAAAAAAATAGAACTTAATAATTTTAGAAATTATATTCACCTTGATATGGATTTTCATAAAAAGGTGAATATTTTGCTTGGAAAAAATGCACAAGGAAAGACCAATTTAGTAGAGGCTATTTATTTTACATCGATAGGTAAATCTTTTCGTACAAATAAAGACAATGAAATGATTGGGTTTGATGGAGAATTTGCCAGAGTTAAAATAATAGCCGAAAAGAATGAAGAACCATTAGAATTAGAATTATTGATAAAAAAAGAAGGAAAAGAAGTAAAAAAAGAAGGATATAAATTATCAAAAACGTCTGAGATGCTTGATAATATATATATAGTTGTTTTTTCTCCAGAAGATCTTAGAATTGTTAAAGATGAACCTGAAAAAAGAAGAAAATTTATAGACAGGGAGCTTTGTCAGTTAAAACCTGTTTATTATAATAATTTATCAAGATATAAAAAAATTTTACAGCAGAGGAATGCCCTTTTAAAAGGAAAAGAAATAAAAGAAGACATTTTAAAAGTATGGGATATTTCTATTTGTGAGGTTGGAAGTGAAATAATAAGACAAAGAAGAGAATTTATTGAAAAAATAAATATAATAAGCAAAGAAATTCATAAAGAAATCACCAATAATAAAGAAATTCTAGATATAATATATGAATCAAATATTGAGTATGTTGAAAATATAGAAAAACAAAAAGATTTTTATTTAAAAAAACTGGAAAAAAACTGGAAAAATGATATTTATAAAGGAAATACGAGCGTTGGACCTCATAAAGACGATTTAAAACTGATTGTTAATGGAATTGATATAAGAAATTATGGATCTCAAGGACAGCAAAGAACTGCTGCCTTATCTTTAAAACTAGCAGAAGTAAAACTGATTGAAGAAGAAAAAAGAGAAAAGCCAATATTACTTTTAGATGATGTTTTATCTGAACTTGACAGTACAAGACAAAAGTATTTAATAAATTCTTTGAAAGATCTTCAAATTTTTATTACAACGACTGAAATAAGTAAATTTCTTGAGGAAAGTTTATCAGAAAAGAACATATATATAGTAAAAGAGGGTAACGTGAATAAAAGGTGATATATATAGTAAACTAAGATATATAAATTAGCACCTAAATACAGCCATTGACTAATGAAAACAACATTTACTTCTTTTTAACATTTATTTTTAATATTAGGGCTAAAAAGCTTGAAAAATTAAGGGAAATATAGTACAATATGTTGTGGTAAAAGAACAAAATTTAATTATGAGGTGATACAAAAAAATGAGCAATGAAATAAATAAAGACCAGTACGATGCAGCCCAGATTCAAGTGCTTGAAGGTCTTGAAGCAGTCAGAAAAAGACCAGGTATGTACATAGGAACGACAGGTCCTAGAGGATTACATCATCTTGTATATGAAGTTGTTGACAACAGTGTTGATGAGGCTTTGGCAGGCCATTGCAGTCTGATTAACGTAACAATACACAATGATAATTCTATTACAGTAGAAGATGATGGCAGAGGAATGCCGGTTGATAACCATCCAAAGCTTGGAATACCAGCTGTTGAAGTTATTCATACGATTCTGCATGCCGGTGGAAAGTTTGGCGGAGGAGGATATAAGGTTTCTGGGGGACTCCATGGAGTTGGTGCATCTGTTGTAAATGCTCTTTCATCAGAAATGGAAGTTGAAATAAAAAGAAATGGGAAAATTTACAGACAAACCTATAGTAAGGGAAAAACAACATCAAAATTGACTGAGATTGGTGAATCTAGAAAAACAGGATCAAAAACACATTTTGTCCCAGATCCGGAGATTTTTGAGGAAGTGATTTTTGATTATGCAACCCTTGAACATAGACTCAGAGAGATGGCTTTTTTAAATAAAGGAATTAAGATAACAATAAAGGACGAGAGAGAAGGTCAAAAGAAACAGGAGATTTTTCACTACGAGGGTGGTATTAAGGAATTTGTTAAGCATCAAAACAAAAATAAGGAAGTTATTCATCCTGACATTATCTATTTTGAATTCAAGAAGAACAACCTGGAGGTTGAAATTGCAATGCAGTATACAGATCGTTACAACGAGCTGATACTTTCCTATGCAAACAATATTAATACTCCTGAGGGCGGAACCCACATGATAGGTTTCAAATCTGCACTTACGAGGGTTTTTAATGAATACGCAAAAAGAAATAAGTATATAAAAGAAAATGACGATGCACTCGCGGGAGAAGATGTGAGAGAGGGATTAACAGCTATTATTTCTGTTAAACTTGAAAATCCTCAATTTGAAGGTCAAACAAAGACAAAACTAGGAAACAGTGAAGTTAGAGGATTTGTTGAAACTTCAACAAATGAACATTTAACTGGATTTCTTGAGGAAAACCCGGCTCAGGCGAGAATAATTTTAGATAAATGTTTAAGAGCGGCGAGAGCAAGAGAAGCGGCTAGAAAAGCAAGGGAATTAACAAGAAGAAAAGGAGTTTTGGATGGAATAGCACTTCCGGGAAAGTTAGCTGACTGTTCAGAGAAAGATCCTGTTCTATCAGAAATATTTCTTGTGGAAGGAGATTCCGCCGGAGGCAGTGCTAAGATGGGAAGAGACAGAAAAAGACAGGCCATCCTGCCACTTAGAGGTAAAATATTAAATGTAGAG
>JAENWI010000097.1 GCA_016650115.1 Peptostreptococcaceae bacterium
AATACCTTCCGAATTCCGTCGGTACCGGTACTTGGGGATATTCCCATTATTGGCGGACTGTTTTTTCAGAACGTTTATATTACAACCTATATAGGAATAGCTATATTAGTGATTTCAGTCATTGTTTTATATAAAACCAAATTCGGATTGAGATTGAGAGCTTGCGGAGAGCAGCCACATGCAGCAGATTCAGTAGGTATAAATGTATATAGAATGAGATATGCAGGGGTTATGATATCTGGCGGACTTGCAGGTCTTGGAGGATTAATTTTTGTAATCCCAACCTCGACGAATTTTAATGCTACAGTGTCTGGTTACGGGTTCCTTGCCTTAGCAGTAATGATTTTTGGCCAATGGAGACCTTTAAGAATATTATTTGCGGCATTTTTCTTTGGCCTAATGAAAACGATTGCTTCAGCATATTCGGTTATCCCGATTCTGGCAACCGCAAGTATACCAAGTGACTTCTATAAGATGGTTCCGTTTGTTGCCACACTTATTGTGCTTGCCTTTAGTTCGAAGTCGTCACAGGCTCCAAAAGCTATCGCACAGCCATATGATAAAGGAAGCAGGTAGTCAGTAATGTCATTCTTACCTATAACATTGCAAGAATGTATTGAAAGGGGTTTTGAACAGCCGGACTTTGTCTTAATTACAGGGGATGGTTATGTGGACCATCCCTCTTTTGGTATTGCTATAATTGGCAGAATACTTGAAAGCCATGGTTATAAGGTAGCTGTTCTAGCTCAGCCTGACTGGAAATCAGTAGATGATTTCAAACGTTTTGGAAGGCCAAGATTAGGGTTTCTGCTCACCTCAGGAAATGTGGATTCAATGGTGAATAACTATTCTGTCTTTAAGCATAGAAGAAAAAAAGACGAATATTCACCAGGTGGGGTCGCAGGAAACAGACCGGACAGGGCTTTAATTGTCTATAGTAACAGAGCAAGAGAAGCCTATAAAGACGTGCCCATTATTCTGGGGGGGCTGGAAGCCAGTCTAAGAAGACTGACCCATTATGATTACTGGGAAGATAAGTTGAGAAGATCCATATTATTAGATGCTAAAGCCGATTTGCTGGTATACGGAATGGGAGAAAGAACAGTCGTCGAAATAGCTGAGGCATTGGATGCAGGAATCGATGCAAAAGACATCGGTTGGATTAAAGGAACCTGTTATAAAACAAACGAACCGGATTTTGATGAAGACACTATCGTTTTGCCGGACTATGATAGTTTAATACTTGAAGAAAACACCCCAGTTAAAAAGAGCAGCTATTGCAGAAGCTTTGTTACGCAATATCAAAATAATGACTTTATAAACGGGAAACGTTTGATTGAAGCATATCCAAACAATTTTTTTGTAGTACAAAATCCACCGCAGGCTCCTTTAGAAAGAGAGGAATTGGATGATGTCTACCATTTGCCTTATGAAGGCAATTATCATCCAATCTATGAAAAAGACGGCGGCGTCCCAGCTATAAGAGAAGTGAAATTCAGCATTGTCAGCAGCAGAGGTTGTTTTGGAGGCTGCAGTTTTTGTGCATTAACCTATCATCAAGGAAGAGAAGTAAGAAGCAGAAGCAAGACGTCAATTGTAAAAGAAGCGACAGAATTAGTCAAAGATAAAGATTTTAAAGGATATATACATGATGTAGGGGGACCCACGGCAAATTTCAGGGAGCCAGCCTGCGAAAAACAGTTGACGTTAGGCGTCTGTAAAACGAAAGATTGCCTTTATCCTGATGTTTGCAGCCAAATGAAGGTTGATCATACTGAATACCTGGATATACTTCGAACCTTGAGAAATATGGATACTGTAAAGAAGGTGTTTATAAGGTCAGGAATAAGGTATGATTATGTATTAGCGGATACAAATGAGGAATTCCTTTATGAATTATGTAAATATCATATAAGCGGCACCTTAAAAGTGGCGCCTGAACACATTTCCAGTAATGTATTACGGTTAATGAAAAAACCAGGTAAAGATGTTTTTATAGAATTCACTAAGAAATACAAAGCTATTAATGAAAAACTTGGTTTAAAACAGTACTTAATTCCATATTTGATTTCATCTCATCCAGGCAGTACGTTGAAGGATGGAATAGAATTAGCATTATTTTTAAAGAAAAGTGGTTTCATACCAGATCAGGTTCAGGATTTTTATCCGACGCCAGGGACGCTTTCCACTTGCATGTATTATGCAGAGATGGATCCGTTCACTGAAGAACCAATATATGTTGCAAAGACTATGGAAGAAAAGAAACTTCAAAGAGCACTGCTTCATTTTAATAAGCCAGAAAACAAAGAAATGGTTCAGAAGGCGCTAAAAATTGCAAAGAGAGAAGATTTAAAAAATGAGTTTACTACACGTGCTTCCAAAAATTCTGGAAGAAAGCAAAATTGAATATGAACAGACCATAACATCAAAATTTATTCTAAAAGAGGCTTTTTTAGAAAAAAGCGAAGATGTTATAAATATAATGGCAAAAGGCGATAATTTAGCATTCATTAAATTCTTAATGGCGGAAAAGGAGTTTAAGGAAAAATTGAATCTCGTATATATTGATCCGCCTTTTTTTTCACAATCTGATTATGGGATGAATATTGAGTTCCCTTTAGGAAAAGAAAAAGCCAAAGTAAAGAAAAAAGCATATTCGGATACATGGGAAAGTGGTATGGAAGGCTATCTTAAGATGCTGTGTACAAGGATCTTTGGTATAAAAGACCTGCTTGCAGATGATGGCTGTCTTTGGGTACATCTGGATTGGCATAGTGTACATTATGTAAAGATATTGCTTGATGAAATATTTGGCGAAGCAAATTTCATCAATGAAGTGATATGGCAATACAAATCAGGAGGAACCAGCAAAAGACATTTTTCAAGAAAACATGATACATTGCTTTTTTATGCCAAAAATAAAAATTATTATTTTAACGGACAAAAGGAAAAGTCATATAACAGAGGTCTAAAGCCATATAGATTTAAAGGTGTTAATGAATATAGGGATGAATTTGGATGGCATACGCTTGTAAATATGAAAGATGTATGGCAGATTGATATGGTTGGCAGAACTGCTGGTGAGAGAACAGGTTATGCAACACAAAAGCCAGAAGCCCTGATTGAAAGAATTATTGAAAGTTGTACTAAACCAGGTGATTTATGTGCTGATTTTTTTTCGGGCTCAGGGACTCTTGCAGCAGTATCTAATAAATTAGAAAGAAAATGGATATGCTGTGATATGGGGAATCTCGCTATAATAAATTCACTGAGCAGACTTGCAGGACAACATATGGAGTTCTCATTTTACGAGGAAGAACGATTGCATGAAATCTTTGATTTTAACAAAAATATCACTTTAAATGTTAAACATAGTAAAATCAATGTAACATCTGATTTAATCCAGATAGAATTACTGGATTTTAAACCGGAATTAATTTATGCAAAAGGGTTGAATGCAAAAGATGAAAATACAATGACTATGGTTTTAAAAGAGGACCCTCTTCAACTTGTTGAATATTGGAGTGTTGATTATCATTATGACGGGATTGTACACAAAGCAAAAGAAGTTTTTATAAAGAGCAGTAAAGGCATAACAAGAAAAAGTAAAAGTATTATCAGTGGTTCAAAAAATATAAGCATTAGACTTGTGGATTCATTTGGTACGAGTTATCACAAGGTTATTGATATAAAAGAGGTGGCAAACAATGAAAATTAGAGAAAAAATCAGGGAAATCAAGAAAATTTTTAAACTAGATAAAAAGGCAATTAAAAAAATAGCCGTTGATTTGATATACATCTTAATCGGCTGCACAATCGGCGGATTTTCTCTTACGGCGATACTAATTCCGAATGGTCTTTCCAGTGGTGGATTAACGGGCATTGTGAGAATTGTTCAGAGTTTTATAGCGGTAGACTTTTCAATTCTTTTCTATATAGGTGCGTTTATTATCATTGTTCTAGTTGCAATATTCCTGGGGTTTAAAGAGGTTAGAAAGGTACTGCTAATATCTATACTTTTTCCTTCCGTTCTAATGATCCTTGAGCAGTTTGATTTTAAGCTGCTTGAAGAAAAAGACATTATATTAGCTGCCATTTTTTGTGGAATACTAAGTGGTATTACCTCTGGGTTATTTTTTTATCGTGGGTATTCATTTGCCGGAACAGATGCGATTGCAAAGATTATAAGAAGAAAGTTTTTGCCTCACATGAGTTTGAGTCAAATACTGCTTTTTGTGGATGGCGTAATCATAATAACCTCAGCCTTTGTTTTTGGCAGAAACATTGCATTGTATGCCTTAATTACACAAATGATATTTGTTAAAACTGTTGATTATGTTATTTATGGTTTTGAAACTAAATTTGTTCAACTTGAAATAATTACTGATAAACCAGAAGCGGTTATATCATATATCATGGGTGACATATCAAGGGGTGTAACCAGTATGGAAGTGACTGGTGAATACACGAAAGAAAAGAAAAACAAATTAATTACACTTTGTTCTCCGAGAGAAAGCATGCTGATAAAGAAATTTGTTTCTCAAACTGATGAAATGGCTTTTGTTACAGTTGTTCATGTTGACACAGTCTGGGGCAGGGGCCAAGGCTTCAACGATATTCAAAAGGAATCATAACCTGGAAATCAGGCCAATTCTGAGTAGTCAAAAGGGATTGTTGTGTCACAGAAGCTTAAACCAGTTCTTTTTATAATCTATCAATCCTTCGTCTTTCATGTTGCCAAGTTCTCTGCTGAGTGCACTTCTGTCAACACAAAGAAATTCTGCCAGCTGTTCTCGGTTAAAGGGTATTTCAAATTCTGATGAATTCGATGAAATCGCCTGGTCATCTAAATAAGTTGTAAGGCGTTCTTTAATTGTCTTATGAGATATATAATACATTTTTGTATCAAGAAACAGATTTTTTCGAGCTAAAATCCATAAGGCGTTTTTTATCATTTCCACATGAAACTGGCAGGCCTTTCCACAGGTTTGCACCAGCTGATTTAATTCAATAAAAAGAATTTCAGAAGGCTCGACAGCAAGAATAGAAATGGGAAGCTTTTTTATTTGAGAACAAACGTGAGACAGTCCAAAAATATCTCCAGTTTTCAGCTGATTGATTAAAATTAGATCTCCATTTTTTGTTTCTTTAACAACTTGGACTTTACCGGAAAGAATAATACCAACCTTTGGATTTGTCTCTCCCTCCATAAAAATATACTTCCCCTTTTGATACGAGTTTTTTCTGCTGCCAAGACACCCCAATATGTGTGTTATGTCCATATTTGATATTCCGCGAAACAGCTCGGTTTCTGCTAAAATATTTATCATAAATCTTCTCCTTAATGTTGCATATGCAACAGCCATATTTGGATTAGTATAATATAATAACCATAGAAAGTAAATGAAAAATTAAATATACATAATAAAAACAGTAATGCATTTCATGGGAGGAAATAAAATGATCAGACAGATGATAAAAATAGAAGAGGATAAATGTGATGGATGTGGTTTGTGCGCGCAGGCATGCCATGAAGGAGCCATCGCTATAATTGAAGGTAAGGCAAAATTAATCAGAGATGATTATTGTGATGGGTTAGGAAACTGTCTGCCAGTATGTCCAACAGGCGCCATCTCTTTTGAAGAAAGGGAAGCAGCGGAATTTGACAAGGATGCTGTTGTGGAAAATCAAATTAAAGCGCAGCCAGAACAAATTCAGACTTCATTTTCAGGATGCCCTGGATCAAGATCCATGTCATTTGAAAGGAAAGCGGAGGCTCCTGCTGAAATAAGCCCCTCTTTTGAGATGGAAAGTCAGTTGAGACAGTGGCCGGTTCAAATAAAACTTGTTCCAATAAATGCGCCATATTTTGAAAATGCAAATCTGCTGATTGCGGCAGACTGCGCTGCATTTGCATATGGGGATTTTCATAATAAATTTATGAAGAATCATATTGCGCTAATTGGATGTCCTAAACTTGATGAGGGTGATTATTCAGAAAAACTGTCTGCCATCATTAAGAATAATAATATTAAAAGTGTTAAAGTGGTAAGGATGGAAGT
>JAENWI010000329.1 GCA_016650115.1 Peptostreptococcaceae bacterium
GTTTTAGCTTTATTTAACATACAATTACTCCTTTCTTTTCCCGTTCTATAGAATAGAAACGATTTTTTCGCTTACAGCCGACATAGTTCCATAAGCATCTTTTGTTGTAATCGAGTAGAAGAAAAACCATTAATTGATTTTCCTCCTACTCCATTGTGGAATGCCCTTTTTATCACTACTAACAAGCACTCCTATTCTTTAAATTTATGAAATCAATTTTAATATATAACTAAAACAACAATACGATTATAAGCGGCCCAATAACAGTCAGTAAAATATTGCCCACGGCATATGCCGGCGTGTAACTTAAGGCAAAAATACTACTACCCGTCTCATCTGTGATTGCATTTAGTGCAGCTGTGACGGTACCAGCTCCACATTGTCCGCCGATGATGTCAATGGCATCAAGCTTAAGAACGTATTTCCCAAAATATAGGGAAATAATATGGGGCACGATGGAGAGTATTGCTCCAATGATTAGTACCATGAATCCCATGGATTTCAATGCCACAACAAAGCTTGCCCCTGCTGTAATCCCTACCACTGCAATAAAGGTATTCAAACCCACACTCTTTAAAAACCAACGTGTGGATGAAGGAATTTGACCAATATTGGGATGTAGTGACTGATACCATCCAAAGAACAGTCCTAGGAACAATGCACCGCCTCCCGCACCCAATGTGATGGGAATATTGAAAGCAGTCAACGTAATCATCCCCACCAGTAAACCACTAATGATGCCTATAGACATATAACTGACATCAGTATCAATGCCTGTGTTACGTGCATAACCAAATTCCTTAACAACTTTATTCATAACATTCATAGGTCCTACAAGGCGTATGGTGTCTCCTTTTCTCATATCGTGGACGTCCTCCAATGGATGCCCATCTCTAAGAGTAGATACGATTATAATATTATTGGCATTGCAATCATCAATATGAGATTGCTGAAAAACCTTTGTGAGAACGATATTTTTCTGTTGTAAAACAACATTGAGATATTTCTTTTCTGCCGTTTCCTCAAGGTGGGCTCCTTTAAACTCAACCATACTCAACAAATCACCAATGAGGGTGATAACATCCCCTTCCCTAAGCTTCAAGTCCTGGGATACTGTCACTTCTTGGCCGTCCCGAAATATCTTTTCAAACGTCAAGTGATTGTCGTACTTTTTTTCAATACCCAAAATAGATTCTCCAATATATACAGAACCTTCTCCAATACTAAAAGCACGCATTTTTATGGTACTGATAATCGTCTTCTCCGACGCATTATCTTTAAAGTTTATGCTTTCAACCTTTTTCTTAGTTGCTTCCTTCAGATCTACTCCCAGAAGCTTCGGTGCGATATTCTTAAGTAGAATAACCACACCTACTGTTCCAAAAACATAAGTTAAGGCATAAGCCACGGCAACCTGTGCTTGCATGGCGTTTTTAGACGCCTTACTTATATCTGAAAGATTCATTATTGAGGAAGAGGATGTGCCAATAATTGCCGATTGGGTAAGTGCTCCTGCCACAATACCTGCCCCTTCGCCAGGGCTAATGTGAAAGGCCTTAAACAGTATTAGAGCAGTCGCCAGTGAAAGGGCTGCAAAAAAACAAGAATGGATGATGTAAACTGGTACCTATAGACTAGACACTTAGAAAAAAAGTGTTTGAGCTGTAGGTGCTTTTTTTGTATAATTAAATACATAGTGAGAGGTGGTAATTATGAGTAAAGTTTTATTTTCAAAAGCAGGTATATTAGCGCTCCAA
>JAENWI010000504.1 GCA_016650115.1 Peptostreptococcaceae bacterium
AGCAGAAATTCAATGATCTTCAATAAGAACAGTTTCACTTTTTTGCTGTAATACGGTACTTTCTTGTTTATTTTTTTATGGAGTTGTTATATAATGAATACTTAGTTTGAAGCATGATTTTTTAAGAGAGGGTATAAAAAAAATGGTAATGGATCAGAACCGAATGCCTATATATGAGGCTTTGCAGCATTTTAAAAAAGACAGAATAGTTCCATTCGATGTCCCAGGACATAAAAGGGGGAAAGGAAACAAGGAACTCACGGATTTTCTGGGAGAAAAATGTTTGACAGTCGATGTTAACTCTATGAAACCTTTGGATAATTTGTGCCATCCTGTTTCTGTTATTCGAGATGCGGAAATTTTAGCAGCTGATGCATTTGGTGCAGCTAATGCTTTTTTTATGGTTGGCGGAACCACTTCAGCGGTTCAAAACATGGTCCTTACTGCCTGCAAAGCGGGAGATAAGATTATACTTCCCCGAAATGTCCATAGAAGTGCCATAAATGCATTAATATTAAGTGGTGCTGTCCCTGTATATGTAAATCCGGATATTGATTCCAGACTTGGTATTTCACTTGGGATGAGTCTGGACGAGTTGGAGAAAACAATTCTGGGGAATAAAGATGCAAAGGCAGTTTTAATAAATAATCCGACGTATTATGGAATATGTTCTAATATAAAGGGCATAACTGAGTTAGCACATAAGCATAACATGCTGGTTCTTGCAGATGAAGCACACGGAACACATTTTTATTTTGATGACAAGCTTCCTATGGCTGCGATGCACGCAGGAGCTGATATGGCTGCTGTGAGCATGCATAAGTCAGGTGGAAGTCTGACACAAAGTTCATTTTTGCTACTTGGTAAAAAAATGAATGCGGATTATGTACGACAAATCATTAACCTGACACAGACCACCAGTGGCTCTTATTTATTGATGTCCAGCCTTGATATTTCAAGAAAAAATCTGGCCTTAAATGGGAAAGAGATATTTGAAAAAGTAAGAGGCCTGGCAAATTACGCCAGAGATGAAATAAATAAAATTGGTGATTATTACGCCTACTCAAAAGAATTGATTAATGGGAATTCGATTTATGATTTCGACGTGACAAAACTCTC
>JAENWI010000176.1 GCA_016650115.1 Peptostreptococcaceae bacterium
CTTTTTCATAAAGATTATTTGATGCATAAGTTTCTATTTGAACATCTGCACCAGACATGGAAAGTGTTAATTCGGGGTATATATGAAGATTTTCAGCCACACTACTGCCGCTCCCCTTATATACCAGAAGCAGCCCGTTTGAAACACTTCTTTGAGAGGATTGGGCCGGTGAATTTTTTAGAGTTGCCCCGCTTTCAATACCTGGGAGCCTTGCATATAAAACTGATGAGCCTCCGCCATCCATATTGAAGGCTGAAACGCAGCCAAGAGCGATCATATGCCTTGCAGTGTCAATCAGACCCAGACCATTTGATATTGCGGGCTGTCTGCCATCCACAACATATAAGACAAGACTGCCATCTTCTTTAATACCTACAACCGTTCTTGGATTAGGATTTGTGCCGGTTGTATCAATTGCACCATTGGCAACGATTGAATAGTAAATTCCCATCGCTTCCACGGCATTCACCAACCCGGTATTATTGTTATCTGTTACTGATATTTCAACCTCACTCCCTACTGCCATGTTATTAAGAGTTGGAGCCAAAGTAGAATTGGCAACAGCAGAAAGTACAACTTCTGTTTCTCCAATCGGTGTGTTGCTGGTGTTCATTGTTACTGATTTAACAACGCCTTTTATCGTATCGTTTACTTTTAACTGAATATTATCTGAGTTTCCGGTATCTATAACAACCTCAACACAATTCCCTGAGGTTTTAGTTGATTTGCTGTAATGCCTGTTAAATAAATGTAATCCGTTTGATCCTCCCTGAGGGACATTGAAAAACCCGATATTCGTTGTAAATTCCTTTTGTGTTACATTCGATGATGTGCTACTTTCTTCTGGTGTAATGATAACTTCAATACCATCACCTGAAGTATTTGTAACAGCAGGCATTGTTGTAACAATAGTCTGTGTCGAGTTGATAAAACCTTTCAATCCATAGGTCAAATTTATATTTTGCAGGGAAGCTTTTCCTTCACTGTCAAAAACCAGTGAACGGTCCGGTGCATAACCTGAAGTAATAATATTACCCTGATGCATCGTTAAGCCTTTTGGCGTTCCGGTTGATGTATCAAAAATATCACCGTTAATTCCTGCCAAAACCTTATATCCCTGTTCCTCAGCATACTTAATCATATTTGCTAAAGTATACGTGCCTCTTACTTCACCATTAAAAACCATTGCTTTTATGCCATTCGTCTGGTTATTTGCATTGATGACATAAGCATGCGTTAATCCGTTTGCAGGATTTTGCGCCACCATCTCACCATATGTAACTTCATTGAATATTGTTTTGGATGATTCATAGGAAATATTTCCAAAACCGTCCTGATATCCAAACCCCATAAAAGTGCTGCTTATTAATAATAAGCATAAAAATAAAGAAGCTGTTTTTTTAAGTCTTATTAAATTCGTCATTTTTCCCCCTTTTAATTAGTCTTTTTTTTCCCTTTGATCTAGCTTAAAGTCAAACATTTCATCATTAAAGCTATCTGCATTATACATTATAATTACAATGTCAGGATTATTCCCCTTTGCATAGTCTACCACATTTTCATCAAAATATCTCATATCTAAAGCTCTTGTTTCTTTTATTGCTGGAGCAAGAAATGAATATACCGGTAATCCAAAAGAATCTTTGATAAGGATCACACTGTTTGATGCCTCCAGGTTGTTTTTAAAAACCAGTTCAGCATTGTCTCCCCTGTACACCGCATACCTGTTTGTATCTATTGGCAAATCTTCATCTAAGTTGTTTTTTACAAGAACAGAGGCTTCAAAAGGTCCGGTTATCACTTCATCATAACTCTTGTCATGACGCTCAACCGTTAGATTTGTCGAAAAAGCTGGCGTTATAAGCGTAAAATCATCAACCCCTCCATACAGAATACCAACTCTTCTTCCCATAGACCCCTGGAAAAAGTTTTTATATGTTTTTGCATGGTATGATTCCAGATTCATTATTTTTTTGTCAATGCTAAATCCATATTCCTTGTTTAGCAATCTACCTATAAACCAAGTTGCATCAAAAGCCGTCTCTATTCTCCAATGATGGTCCGTGTCAAAAAACAATTCATTCTGCCTCTTGCTTCCATCCCTTAGAAGAGGTCTGAGATCTAAATATTTAATACCATTTTCTGTTAATCCATCCAGAAATCGATCTGCGTTTTTATCCGCATAATCTGTAATGTTTGCGGGTAAAGTTTGTACGTCACCGGAAACTTTAAATGGCGCCTGCACATAAAGCAAAGGGATTCCGGCCTTATCCAATTCTTTTTTCAGTTCAGCTATCCTTCTGATTGCCGGATCTACATCTCTTTCCTTCACAGAAAAAATAATTTGGTTATCCGTCGTTTTGTATATTTGGCCATATTCGGGATCCTGGAGTATTTTCTTGCCGAGACTTTTTTGTACAAACCCAAATAATTCATTAAAGTCTGAGCGTCTGTATGTATCCCTGATCATAATAGTATCAGCCGCAGCTATCGCCCCGGTAATTCTTTCAAATACAGGTGTTCCTTCTGTGACCGTATTCCTGTATTCATTCAGGAAATCTCGAACAGGGCTATTATCTTTATAGGTAAACATACCTGCTAATAGCCCAATTGTTACAATAATGAATAATAATGCGGTCAATTTATTTTTTAACATCTCTTCTCCCGGTTCTAAAAATTAAAATATATAAACGGGTTATATGAGCCCTTTACTAAATAGGACAGGCAAATTAAAAACAGAAAAATCAAACCGAGTGAATAAATATAAGGCCAGATGAAAGCGAATATTTTTTTCCCCCGGTTTTCATTATCATTATACAGCCATCGGTTAAAAGTTTTGCCTAGCGGCATGGAAAACAGTATTCCACAAATTATAAAAACCCAGTTTTCATTGAAATAAACAAAGGTGTTTGCATCTATAAATAGACCATTTCCAAATGGAAGCATTGCTTTCATGTAATCAAAAGCATACGACATATTCTCAGCTCTAAAGAGAACCCATCCAAACATCACAAGACAAAGGGTATATGTATGTTTTAAGAATGATATACTGAAAGAGTGACCTTTTGTTTCTCCAAGTTTTTCAAACCCGGTTAATTTTTCGATTGATATTGAAACAAAATATAAAAGTCCCCATAAAATAAATGTCCAATTTGCTCCATGCCAAAGCCCCGTTAGTGACCAGACGACTAAGAGATTAAAAACCACTCTGGCCTTATTATTAAATCTGCTCCCGCCTAATGGGAAATACACATAATCTCTGAACCAGGACCCGAGTGAAATATGCCATCTTCTCCAGAATTCAGTTGTTGATTTGGATATATAAGGATAATTGAAATTTTCCGGAATTTTAAATCCGAACATTCTGCCAAGCCCAATCGCCATATCGGAATATCCCGAAAAATCAAAATATATTTGAAGTGTATAACATATAGCTCCAAACCAGGCAAATGAAAAAGAAAGCTGA
>JAENWI010000489.1 GCA_016650115.1 Peptostreptococcaceae bacterium
CTGCTACAGCCATAGAGTCAGGGAAGATTGAAGGATACAGATTATCCAGGGATGCTGACAAAATTTCCGTTAAAGATGTATTGAACTCTCTTGAGGGACCATTGGCGTTGGTAGATTGCATTGTTAAAACGAAAGAAGAACGCTGCAACCAGTTTGATTGCTGTGTCACTCGTGTTTTATGGCAAAAAATTATGGAAGAGTTGAATTCCATAACAGATTCTATCACTTTAGCTGATATTGCAAAATTGTTTAAGGAATCCCAGAAAGGCAGCAACGAGTATTTTATTTAATTCGGAACTGCCGGAAGAAAAGGACCGTACATTACGCAGTAGCTGTCTCCGGATTGGTGCATGGATTGTGATTCTGAAATCTTTGGGGATAGAAGTCCCTTATGTAAAGTATAAAGTAACCGAAATCAGCAATCAACTGAAAGATAAGATATAAAAAAGAAAAAAGAAAAAGGAGAAAAGTGAAATGGCAAGGACGATTGGAATGCGATTACTCAAAGTAGTAAATCCTATGAAGAAATCCTGAAATTGATAATCGAAGATAACAATTTAGACAAAGAATAAGCATATGAAGATCCCCTGTACCACGTTATGGTACGGGGGATTTATTTAAGCGTAAAAAATCGGGAAGTTAACAAAGAATTAAACCTCAAACAAAAAGTCAAAAACACAAAACACAGAAAAAGCATTGACAACTTGACTAAAAGGATATAGAATAATTTATAGTAAACATATCAAAATAGTATGAATTAAGAATAGTATGAATTAAGAAAGGAAAATATATGTCTTATATTTCGCAGGTAAATTATAGGGAATCATCCCAAGAGGTAAAAACACAGTTTGATGATCAAATTAATCGGAATGGGAAGATAACAAACATGAAGAAAACATTATTGCATTCAATGCCGGCATTTAAAGCATTGATGGAATGGTATACGTTAAGGGATGCCATTGCACCTTTCATCGGTGCTAGAGGAGTAAACTTTTACTGCTATGCAATTTCCACAGAAAATGATTGTCTTATCTGTTCAACTTTCTTTGCTCGGATTCTGGATGATCTGAACATAAATATTAATAGCTTTGCTTTCACAGAAGAGGAGAATCTAATCGTTTCATATGGGAGAGCTTTGGTTCATAATCCCCATGATATTTCAGAGAAG
>JAENWI010000136.1 GCA_016650115.1 Peptostreptococcaceae bacterium
AAGCGGAATTGATACAATTCCAATAACTGCAATACTCATTGCTGAAAAATGAGTCCTTCTAATATACTTATCCGATATCCATCCCATAAAAGGAATAAGTACGGTTAACAATACAGTAGCTACTGCATTGATTTTCAGCGCGTTGGCTAGTGAGAAATCATTATATTCGCTTAACCAGTTCGGGAAATAAACCATTGATAGATAAAAGAGCGCACCATATCCCGAAGCAAAAACCATCGCTTGAATGACCTCTTTAGTATTGTTGGAAAAAGCCTCTTTAATTGGTGATGAATCTTCTTTGGATTTGACATGATTTATGAAATGTTGGGATTTCGGCAAATTTTTTCTTAATATAACAGCAGTAGTACCCAATATTCCTCCCAGAAGAAAAGGGATTCTCCAACCCCATGCATTAACGGCATCTGCACCCAGAAAACTGGTAATCAAAGTTGCCATCAGCGAACCCATAAGCATGCCAATTCCGCCACCAACATTACTCCAACTTCCAGATAATCCTCTTTTAGAAGGAGCAGCGGTTTCAACTAAATAAGTGACGGAACTAGAGAATTCGCCTCCTACAGATAATCCTTGTATTAATCTCATAACAATAAGCAGTATTGGTGCCATAATACCTATGCTGCTGTAAGTCGGCAATAATCCGAGCGCAAAAGTAGGAATCATCATTAAGATTACGGATATAAACATCGTCCTGCTACGTCCTACTGTATCTCCTAGCCATCCAAAAAATGCCGCTCCAATTGGTCTCATAACGAAACCAACCGCAAAAATTCCATATGTTGAAAGAAGGGCTAACATCCTCGTCTGATTTGGAAAGAAAAGCAGAGAAATAATTGTAGCCATATATCCATAAAGTGCAAAATCATACCATTCCACGACGTTGCCTATAATGCCCGCAACTATTACTGATCTTCGTTTATCTCTTGACATATTTTCCGACATTTTTTATTTACTTTCATAAATATGAACTGATACTATTTTCTTAATTATAATTACCTTTGTAACTATTATATCATTCTTAATGCTAATTAGTGTCACATATGGCGAAGTTTTCTGTTAATTTAATACTCATTAAAATAATATCAGATGAAAGGCTCACAGACTGGATGTCACTTTTTTTTCTAATTCCCATTGTTATATAAAATATGGCCAGGAATGTACAGGTTAACGCTAAACCAATGTAAGTGTACCTTAATGGTGCCTCTGTACGAAACTGAATAGATGCAATTACATAACATTCCAATTTTTATGGAATTTCAAGTTGTTTGGATTTTTTTATATATGGGTCATATCATTTTGACATACTATATTTGCTTTTCACTCTGGTGTCGTCCCTTTTATCAACCATATCTAACCTCTCCCTACGAGATAAGCGCGTAATAATAAAATTCAGAATACTATCCTTCGGAAAGCTGTCGAAAAGTGTGGACAATCCAATATTGCTTTTAATACTTCACTGAAGTACAATAAAGATGAATTAAGTAATTTCTTAATATTGTACCCGTTTAACGAATAAGGAGGTTGTTACATTATGGATATACAATACAAAATTCAATCAGGCAGGTCATATGCTGACACGCTAGTTGCTTTAAAAGAAGAACTGGCTAAAGAACAATTTGGTGTATTATGGGAGCTCAATTTCAAAGATAAGTTACAAGAAAAAGGCTTGGAATTTAATACGAACTTTACTGTGATGGAAGCATGTAACCCTGGTAAAGCAAAGGACGTACTGGACAAAAATATAGAAGCAGGTTACTTTTTACCTTGTAAAGTTGTAGTATACGAAAAAGATCAGTCTGTATGGATGGGCATGCTCAAACCGACATCACTTGTTGCTATGTTAGACCAGGACGACCTTTATCAAGTAGCTAATGAAGTGGAAACTACCATTAAGACAGCAATGGAACATGCAAAATAAAATTCAAAGAAAATGGCTCTGACAGTTTGTCAGGGCCATTTCTTTGAAAATTGGAGGTGACCCCCAGATTCGAGCCGGGTTTTCTCTACAGAATCTCTTTATTAAAATGTCCTCTTGTGTCCGTTCCCTGATTAAAAACATCTTTATCCACTCCGCCATTTAATTTGCTTAAGGCCTTATTAATGGTTTTCACAACCTGCTCTTTTGATTCAACTGTAAAGTTTAATCTGAATGCCTCGATTCCTTTTATGCTTGGTAGCTTATCTAAAAGATTAAGTGTCTTCCCATTAAGGATCGTCGTTGTACAATCATCATGAGAAATGATAGGGAACGTTCCGTACTCATCTTTTAATTCATAGCTCTTCGTTTTGCAATTACCGCATTGATTCATTTTTTTCAGCGGACAATATTTTGTAAACATCAAAGGAGCCTTCCCATATACAATCATTTCTAGCGCAGGATAGCCGTCATTTTCTTCATAATAGGCCTGAATTAAATCTTCAATTTGTCTCTTATTCAATTCATAAGATAAAGTTACTCGTTTCGCGCCTAATCGATATAATTCATAGCAACTAGCAGAATTTACAACATTTAGAGAATAGTCAGTAATAAAAAGATTCGTTTTTCTGTAGTGATAAATTCCGCCATATCCTCCGATTAGTAGCTGCCCTTCTTTTTCCTTATAATCGTTCTGGTTTCTTCTAACAACGTTTTCAAAATAGATTTCATTAATGCCACAGCTCACGCAAGCATCATACTGTTCCTTCGTCGTTACAGCGGCCGTAAGGGTTGGTTTTTCTGGGGCAAAGCTTATTTTTTCTTTTGCTTTCAATGCCTTGGTTCTTTTCTTTTGGCTGTTAAGCTTTAAGTCATATAATCCCTGTACAATATCTCTTCTTGCTGCATTTAAAAGTTTGGCTGGAATAAATGCATTGCATTCCTCAAAATCTACATGATTAAGTTCGAATATAGTATCATTTAATCTTGAAAATTGCTTTATTACCTGCTCTTTTGTTGTTGGATTATTAATTGCGACCCCTAGTATTTCCTCGCTTTCATATGAATAATTAAAGCCTAAGCCCTCCGCCTCTATTCGAAGCTTTGAATCTGGATATGAATACAATCTAATATCTAGGTTAAAACGCTTAAATTCTTTTTCCAGCGATGATTCTAACTCTTTGTAATAGAAATAATCCTTCGTTATATATACTAAATCACCCTTAGACATCTTTTCTTTGATTTTGATATAGCGGACATCCTCTGCTTTATTAATAAAATTGCCATCTTTATCGTACAGTTTTACAACAGTTAAATTAACATCTTCATTGTTATGACTTATTCTGATTATATCGTTTTGATGTAAAGGTCGTGTAAGTGTTATTTCAACCATGTCATTAACCATCTTGCTAATTCTACCAATTTCATAACCAAAGTTATTAGGTCTTAAAATGTTTGTAATATCTTTCTTATCTTCGTGAAACAAATATCCTTTAGTAAATGTTCTATTGAATGTTTTGTTCAGATTTTCTTTATCTTCTTCGGTTATTTTATTATCTAAGGCCATGCGATATTTTGATACAACATTAGCAACATACGCAGGCTCTTTCATTCGGCCTTCTATTTTTAAAGAATCAATTTCTTTTAAATCATCGATATAATCGATTGTGTTTAATTCCTTTGTAGATAGAATATAATTTTTCCCTAAAGATGTATCTGTTGTCTTATCAATTAGTTCATACTCCTTACGGCATGAACCAACACATCTTCCGCGATTTCCGCTTCGACAGCCGATTAATCCAGACATTAGACAGTTTCCAGAATAAGATACACATAAAGCACCGTGAACAAAAATTTCTAAAGGTATTTTAGCTATTCTTTTTATCTCTTTTACTTTTTCAATCTCAACCTCACGGGACAGAACAACTCTTTTAGCACCAAGTTCTTTAAATAATAAAGTTCCGTCTAAATCGTCTATTCCCATTTGAGTTGAACAATGTGCTTCCATATCAAGAAAGTTTTTAACTATGTAATCGAAAGCAGCCAGGTCCTGGACGATAATTCCATCAACACCGATTTCATTTAATTCGTGCATCTGCTCTTTCATCTCTTCAACTTCGTTTTCGAAAACGATGGTATTCATTGTTACATAGATTTTAACATTCCTCAGGTGCGCATAAGTAACAGCCTCTTTTAATGATTCTAAATCAAAATTAGATGAGTATGCACGTGCACCAAATTTTTGCATTCCTAAGTATATTGCATCACAGCCATTAGAAATTGCAGCTTTTAAAGCTTCCATATTTCCTGCCGGAGCTAATAATTCAGTCATTTTTCTCCTCCATACCACTCACACTGCAAAACACAAGAAAAGTTGCCAAAACAATGACATCTGTTTTAGGATAGTGCATACAGTTGCATACATAAATCAAGACGAATAAAAAAAGCCAATATTAAAAAATACTGACTTCTCTCTCAAACGGAATTGATATTCCGTTCCCATTTTAATTGGAGGCGACACCCAGATTTGAACTGGGGAATGGAAGTTTTGCAGACTTCTGCCTTACCACTTGGCTATGTCGCCATGGAAATTGGCTAGGGTAGAAGGATTTGAACCTTCGAGTGACGGAATCAGAATCCGTTGCCT
>JAENWI010000181.1 GCA_016650115.1 Peptostreptococcaceae bacterium
CTTCTTGCTCTTAAGCCAGACGTAACCCTAAGCATCATAAATAACAGCCGAGCAACGAGAAAAAATCCGGAGAAACTGTATTACATAGAAAATGTATACAGAGAATGTAAGGAAAGCCATACATATAAAGAAATAAGTCAAATGGGTTTGGAATTTATTGGAGACATTCATGAAGAGGGCGTTGTAGAAGTAATTGATCTGGCTGTGCAGACATTAAGAAGAATCAGCCCCAAATATATCCTTGAGTTATCCCACATGGATTTTGTTCTTGAAATGTTAAATGAATATAGAATGGTGGATGTTGATAAGGGCAAGATGATTAAGCAGATCAGAAACAGAAATATTGACGGCATTATAGAGACCGGGAGGCGATCAAGACTTTCAGAAGAACAAATCGAAAAAATATGTCTCGTCCCCGCATTGCAAGGGAATGTGAGCCAGGTAATCAGCACAGCAAGAAAAATTGTGCTAAATGATAAAATGGCCATGGCTCTCAATACATTGGAAAACATTTACAAAGCTCTAAAAATAAGAGACTCAAGCGCTAAGGTTAAGCTGGATCTTTCAACAATAAATGATATTGATTACTATAACGGTGTTATTTTTAAAGGCTACATTGAAGGAATAGGAAGAAGCGTTTTGGCCGGCGGACAATATGACAGGGCCATGCTGATCTTCAATAAAGACGTTGATGCGATTGGGTTCGCCTTATATTTAAATGAAATCAGCAGGCTGGATTTAGAGGCTGAAGTAAAATTAGATCAGCATGAAGTTTCCGACGGTGAAATGCTTAATATTGCATTGCCGAAGGGAAGGCTTGGTAATAGAGTATATGAGTTGCTGGCCGGGATTGGATATGGCTGCAAGGATTTTTATGAGGAAAACAGAAAACTGGTTTTTGAAAACCCGGAAAAAAAGATTAGATTTTTGCTTGTTAAACCCAGCGATGTTGCAATTTATGTGGAGCACAATGCAGCGGATGTTGGTATAGTAGGGAAGGATCTACTCCTTGAGACTTCACCTGATGTCTATGAATTGCTTGATTTGAAAATTGGTAAATGTCGCATGGCGGTAGCTGCCAGAAATGATTATGTGGATGATCCGGATAGAACCTTAAGAGTGGCAACGAAATTTGTGAATGTGACTAAAAAGTATTATTCGGAAATAAACCGGGATATTGATATCATAAAACTGAATGGAAGCATCGAACTGGCGCCTATTCTAGGATTGTCAGATGTCATTGTGGATCTTGTAGAATCGGGGAATACAATAAAAGAAAACAACCTTCGGATTCTTGAAGAATTCAAACAAATCAGTGCAAGATTTATTGCAAACAAATCAAGTTATAAGTTTAAAAATGAAATAATAGAAGATATCATCAATAAACTTGGTGAATTGATTAGAGAAAAATAAAAAGGAAAAGGAAAAAATGAGCAGATTTTTAAAGAGCAGCTTTCAGGGGATTGAACCTTATACTCCCGGAGAGCAACCCAAAAACTCGAAACTTATTAAATTGAATACCAATGAAAGCCCGTATCCGCCAAGTCCTATGGTTATTGAAGCCATACACACTGAGGAATTGGAAAACCTTAAATTATATTCGGACCCTGAGGCAAAAGTACTCGTAGAAGCAGCCGCTGAATATTACAATGTGGACGAAGACCAGATCATGGCTGGAAATGGATCTGATGAACTTTTAGCTTTTTCATTTATGGCGTATGGAGAAAAGATATATTTCCCTAATGTCAGTTACGGTTTTTATAAAGTGTATGGGCGGATATTTGGAGAAAAGGTAACGATGATACCTTTGGATAAAGGCTTGAAAATAAAGGTGAAAGATTATTACAATTTAGATGGAACTGTTATCATCGCTAATCCCAACGCACCTACAGGTATAGCACTTACAAAAGATGAAATTGAGCAAATCATAAGCTGTAACAAGAATAACCTTGTCATTATTGATGAAGCCTATGTGGATTTTGGCGCTGAAAGCGTGGTTTGTCTTTTGGGTCAATATGACAACCTGCTTGTAATACAAACATTATCTAAATCCAGAAGCCTTGCAGGTGCTAGAATAGGCGTGGCAATCGGGAATAAAGAAGTGATCCGTGACTTGAAAAATATAAAATACAGCTTTAATCCTTACAACCTAAACAGGCTCTCCATGGTGGCAGGAGCAGCTGCATTTAAAGACAAGGATTATTTTGAGAAATGCTGTGACAAGATAAAGGATACCCGAGATAGACTTGTGAAGGACCTGGAGTTCGCTGGATTTGAGGTTTTGCCTTCCAAGGCGAATTTCATTTTTGCAAAACCCCCAGGAATCAGCGGAGAAGAATATTTTCAACAGCTGAGAAAAAACAATATACTTGTCAGGCATTTTAATGAACCGCTGATTAAGGATTATGTCAGGATAACGATAGGAACAGATGAGGAAATGAATGCAATCAGGGAGCAGCTGTCTGTTTTATAAAGTTAGGGTGGTTTAGATTCTGAGGAAAGAGCAGTTTTGGATTTGTATAACCGAGCTGGTTGGATAAAAGAGAGGGGTAAGATATGAGAACGAGTGAAATAAACAGAAAAACAAATGAAACCGATATTAACCTAAAGTTGAATATAGATGGCACTGGAAAGTACAAGAATGATACAGGTTGTGGTTTTCTCGATCACATGCTTGACCTTTTCGCAAAACACGGAAGATTTGATTTAGATGTTCTTTGTAATGGGGATGTGGATGTGGATGACCACCACACTGTTGAAGATGTGGGAATAGCTTTAGGCGAAGCCTTTACAAAAGCACTTGGAGAGAAAAGAGGCATTACAAGATACGGCAGCATTATATTACCCATGGATGAGGCCCTGATTCTTTGCTCTTTAGATATAAGTGGCAGAAACTTCCTAGGCTATGATGTGAAGATCCCTGCTCAAAAGGTAGGAACCTTTGATACGGAGCTGGCGAAGGAATTTATGCTGGCATTGTCAAGAAGCATGGGACTGACATTACATATTAAGATGTTGGAAGGTGAAAACAGCCATCATATTATAGAAGCCATCTTCAAGGGACTAGGCAGGGCTTTGAGGGCAGCGGTTTACATTGATGAGGCTTATAAAGATGAAATACCATCTACTAAGGGTGTACTATAATTATTAAACCAGTACTAGAATGCTAAAATACTAGAAACCCATTATTAGAAATCGAAGGGAAGAACTATGATTGCAATTATTGATTATGGAGTTGGGAATCTTTATTCTCTGAGCAGCTCATTAAAACATTTGAATATTGAGACAATTATCACAAGAAAACCAGAA
>JAENWI010000542.1 GCA_016650115.1 Peptostreptococcaceae bacterium
GAGTAAGCAGGCCGTGTACGGTGGTAAAATAGACCTTGTACCCTTGCAAATAGGCTTTCAGCCCAAGTCCGGTAGCAATATGGGTTTTGCCTGTTCCCGGATTTCCTGCCAGAATGATATTTCGTCCGGAGGCTACAAAGTCAAGCCGTTCGAGTAAGGTGAGTTTTTCTGCTGCATCAACAGGGAGCAAATCACGCTTTAAATCATGCAGGTATAGTTTGGCCGGAAAACCAGCCTGCCTGATCTGTGCTTTCTTTCGGTTTTCCAGGCGGGTATCATATTCCCGCTCCATTAACCGCAGAAGAAATGTTTCATAGTCTGCCCCTTCTTTGGCCGCATCCTGTGCCACCTGTTCAAACTCGTTGCGGAAAACAGGTAGCCTGAGTTCTTTACTATATCGAATGATTTCTGATTTTATTTCGCTTTGCAATTTCATTTTTCATTTGGATTAATTCATTAATAGTGCGGTAACCTGTTTGAGTTGTTCCTGGGCCAGATAAGCCGTTTGGTTATTTATGGCAACAGGTTTGGCATCTTCTCTGGGTTTATTGCCCAGAAGGGCTGTTAGCTTTTCTGTGGTTATACTTTGGGTACAAAGGCTAACCAACCGCGACACGGTAGCTTCCAGATTTTCTTCGCTGATTTTATTCTGGCGGCAATAATGGAGCAGGTCGATAAAGTCGCGGGGAGCATTGAGGTAAAATTGCTGGTATAGTTTTTTCAGATATGGACTGCATGTCAAGGCAACACTTCCATTCAATGCACCGGGCTTTTGCCTGAGGGTATCCAGATAATGTTCAATGGAGATGATCCACTGATGTTTGCCATAGTCGCGCTGATGAGATGCAACGGGCTTGTTCTCGAAGAAAACTTCAATTTTATGACTAAATATTTTAACATCAACAAAGCACCCAACCAGCTTGTCAGATACCGAATAGCGGTTGGTGCAGTAGCTGATCGTGGCATATTTATCGACCCTCAGTTGCTCAGAATCCGAACATGC
>JAENWI010000040.1 GCA_016650115.1 Peptostreptococcaceae bacterium
TTCGACGTATCTGTTCTGGAAATTGGGGATGGTGTATTTGAAGTATTGGCTACAAACGGCAATAATATGCTGGGTGGAGATGACTTTGATGAAGTGCTTGTTAAATTTATCGGCGATAGCTTTGCCAAAGAAAATGGCGTTGACCTGAGAAAAGATAAAATGGCACACCAGAGACTGAAGGAAGCGGCTGAGAAGGCTAAAAAAGAATTATCAAGTGCACAGAAGGCAAATATCAATCTACCGTTTATTACTGTAAATGCGGATGGACCGCTTCATTTGGACATGGATATTACCAGAGCAAAATTTGATCAACTAACAGCATCACTTGTTGAAAAGACAGTTGAACCAATGAGAAAAGCCATGGCAGATGCAGGCGTAACAACGGCTGACCTTGAAAAAGTATTGTTGGTCGGCGGTTCTACAAGAATACCGGCAGTGCAGGATACAGTAAAGAAGATTACTGGAAAAGAGCCGTTCAAAGGGATTAACCCGGATGAATGCGTGGCAGTAGGTGCAGCTATTCAAGCTGGAGTACTTACAGGTGAAGTGCATGATGTGCTGTTACTGGATGTTACCCCACTTTCACTTTCCATTGAAACGCTGGGCGGAGTGGCTACCAGATTAATAGAGAGAAATACGACTATTCCTACAAAGAAGAGCCAGATATTCTCAACAGCAGCAGACAACCAGACAGCAGTAGACATTCATGTAATGCAGGGTGAACGAGAAATAGCCGCAGGGAATATTACCCTTGGACGTTTCCAGCTTTCGGGTATTCCACCAGCACGTCGTGGTGTCCCTCAGATTGAAGTTACTTTTGATATTGATGCCAATGGTATTGTAAATGTAAGTGCAAAGGATATTGGAACCGGTAAGGAACAGAGAATCACCATTAGTTCATCTACTAAGCTTTCAGATGCTGAAATAAAGGCTAAAATCAAGGAAGCAGAACAGTTTGCGGAAGAAGACAGAATCAAGAAAGAAAAAGTGGAAACTAGAAATAGGGCAGAAACTCTTGTTTATGAAACTGAAAAATCATTGAAGGATATTGAAGATAAACTTTCGGATGAAGAAAAAACCAAAATTAACGATGCAAAGGATGCTGTTTCAAAGGCACTTGAAGGAAACAACATGGAAGAAATCAAAGAAACAACAGAAAAATTAACAGAAGAATTTCATACAATTTCATCCAAAATGTATGAACAGGCACAGGCTGCTCAAGGTCAGGACCCTAATATGGGCGGTGATATGGGCGGAACAGCAGGCGAAGATGCAGAATCAGAACAGGCAAACGATGATAATGTTGTAGATGCTGAGTATGAAGTTGTTGACGAAGAAAAAGACAAAGATAAAGAAAAATAAATATATAGGGCAAACCGATTGTAAGCTTTTTATAATTGGTTGGGGTGTGAGCACTCCTCTCTAGAGAGGGGTGCTTGACTGATTGTTGAAATCTGGCGAGAAGGAGGCTGAAATGGCGGAGAATAAAAGGGATTTTTATGAGGTCCTTGGCGTGAATAAGGGAGCAAGTGATGATGAAATAAAAAAGGCTTACAGAAAAATGGCCATGAAACATCATCCGGATAAAAACCCTGGAAATAAAGGGTCTGAAGATAAGTTCAAGGAAGCAAACGAAGCATATAGTATTCTTTCTGATGCTGATAAAAAAAATAAATATGATAGATTCGGTCATGCCGGGGTGGATCCAAATGCAGGATACGGAGGCTTCGGTGGTGCTGGAGGTTTCGGTGGTGCTGGAGGCAGCGGAGGCTTTGAAGATATATTTGATATGTTTGGCGGTATGTTTGGCGGTGGTGGCACACAAAGAAGAAGAAACGGGCCTACAAAGGGCAGGGATTTACAGCAATCCATGTCTATCTCTTTTAATGAGGCGGCTTTTGGCACTAAAAAGCAGATGCAAATTAACAAATATGTTAATTGTCAGGCTTGTGACGGTACAGGAGCAGAAAAAGGCACTTCCAAAATACATTGTCCTAAATGCAACGGATCCGGTGAAATCAGGACTGTAAAAAGTACACCATTCGGACAGTTTCAAAGTTCTGCACCATGTGACAGATGTAATGGAACTGGTGAGATTATCGAACATCCATGTAAGACATGTGGTGGTTCAGGCAAGGTTAGAAAGACGGTTACCATTTCGGTGGATATCCCGGCAGGTGTTGATAATGATTCAGTCATATCCATTCGAGGGCAAGGAGAGCCAGGTGGAAACGGCGGACCTAACGGAGATTTTTACGTTGTTGTTTCTGTTACTCCACATAAGGTATTCAAAAGAAATGGCAGCGATCTGATTTTGGAAATGCCAATATCATTTACTCAGCTTGCATTGGGAGACGATATTATAGTACCGACATTAATTGAAAAAATATCATACAAAATTCCTGCAGGGACTCAGCCTGATACAGTTTTCAGAATTAAAGGGAAGGGTATCAAGTCTGTCAGAACCGGGAAAACAGGGGATTTGTATATTAAGGTTGACCTTGAAATTCCGACAAAAATGAATGCAGATCAGAAGAAAAAACTGAATGAACTTGCAGATGTTTTAGGTCATGAAAGTTATATAAAGAAAAGTAAATTTGCAGAAACAATGAAAGAGCTGTTTAAATAAACAGCTCTATATTCTTGTTTGCCCAGCATTACGTTAACAGGGGGGGAAATGAAATATATTGAAATCGTCATTTATACCAGTGTAGAAGGAATAGAGCCAGTTACCAATATGCTTAAGGGAATGGGAATCGAAGGAATAATTATTGAAAATCCAAAAGATCTGGAAGAGTTTATGGATAAAAAAAATTCTTATGACTGGGATTACATAGATGATAAGGTAATGGAACTCAAGGATGCTGAACCGAATATTAAATTCTATCTGGAGCCGACAAAAAAAGGAAATAAACAACTTGATACAATCAAAATTAAAGCGATGACGCTGAAAAGTAAAGAGTATGAAGGAGTTTTTGGATTGGGTGTAACCCTTGGAAGAATGTACGTTGACAATAAAATAGTGGACGATGAGGATTGGAAGGAAAACTGGAAAGAATTTTTTAAAACGGTAAGAGTGACAGAAAAAATTATTATTAAACCTTCATGGGAAGATTATGAGAAAGAAAAACAGGATGATATAATTATTGAGATTGACCCTGGAATGGCATTCGGAACGGGAACTCATGCAACAACATCCCTTTGTCTTAAACTTATTGAGAAATACTTAAAAAAAGGAGATTTTGTTCTGGATGTCGGTTGCGGATCAGGGATCCTTTCTATTTCCTCATCATTCCTTGGTGCTGATAAAACACTTGGTGTGGATATCGACCCTATTGCAGTTGCCATATCAAGGGAAAATGTTGAATTGAATAAGCTTGCAGATAGGGTTGAAATAATTGAAGGGGATTTAGCAAAAGGTGTTTGTTTCGAGGCAGACATAGTAGCAGCAAATCTGATGGCGGACCTTGTAATGATGCTGACAGAGGATGTGGCAAAGCATCTGAAGGCTGAAGGAATATATATTTCGTCGGGGATTCTTTTAGAAAAACAGTTTATGGTTGTAGAGAAAATCAGGAGTTGCCATTTCGAAATCATAGAGATTCTTGAACAGGATGGCTGGTGTGCGATTGCTGCCAGATATAAAGGATAAAATATGAGCAGATTTTTTGTAAACTTGAAAAATATTGGGGAAAAGTTTATAACCATCACAGAAAAAGAAGATATCCATCACATTACGAGAGTTTTAAGATTAAAAACAGATGATGAAATCGATATTTCTGATTGTGTGGAATGGGAATATAGAACTGTTATAACAAATATAGAAAGTGAATATATCGAGGCAAGAATTCTTGACAAGCAAAAATTCGCCAGAGAACCAAAAATTAAAATAACTTTATTTCAGGGGCTGCCAAAGCAGGGTAAAATGGAATTGATTATTCAAAAGGCAGTAGAATTAGGGGTATTCCAAATTGCTCCGGTATTTACTGACAGATCGGTTGTGACGGATAATGGAAAAATGGGAAAAAAGATTGAACGCTGGCAGAAAATAGCTGATGAAGCGGTGAAACAGTGTAAACGCGGGATTATACCCCGGATTTTAGATGAAGTGAAATTTAAAGAAATGCTTAATAGGCTGGAAAAATTTGATTTGGTCCTTTTCCCTTACGAAAATGAGGAGAAGAGGACGATTAAAGATTCGCTCCACTCACTAAAGAAAAATCCTCAAAACGTTGCCATCATCATTGGACCTGAGGGAGGATTCTCAGACCAGGAAGCGGCGGCATTAAAAGTTGCTGGAGCAGATTGTGTGACGTTGGGTAAAACCGTATTAAGGACTGAAACAGCAGGCTTTGCAGCGATTGCAATGACCATGTATGAATTGGAACTTTAAAATATTCTTATGTTTACAAAAAGTGTAACAACTAAATAGGAAAAACCAGCGATAATGGAGGAAAATGCAATCACCTTTGATTTAATCTTTGATTCCTTTGAAAAGAATGCCATGGATGTTATCCAGGAAAGAATCAAAGCAATTAAGGCGATGACTGTCATTTGACTGATGACATAAGCATAACCTCTGAAAAAATAACATAAAATTGCAACAGCAATGACGCATAGGATATATTTTAGAACATTCCCGTGATCGAAAATCACCGGAAGTAAAAAAGTCGCCCAAATGATACCAATCAGCAGGCATTTGCCGATTAAAATGAATAGGTCTGTGTACATCTAGTAATCCTTTCTATTCTGAAAAAAATCTTTATAGTATTTTATTTTGGAAAAAAATTTCATACCATAAAATAAAGGTATAAACTGCCCAAATTCTTCTGGCATGGTTTGTTTTTCCAGCTTTATGTTCGTCCAGCAGTTTGTTTATCTGATTCGTGTTGAAATATTCTGTTGCCACATCCCCGTTGAAAGCCTTTTTTATTGTATTATAATAAAGATCTTCTTTTAACCAGTCTGGGAGAGGAAGCGGGAAGGCCATTTTTTTTCTGTTTGCGCTCACTTCGTTCATGCAGCTTCGCGCGGCTTTTCTTAAGGCCAGCTTGGTGTTTTCTTTACTCACTTTGTATTTTACGGGAATTGTTCTTGCAATCTTAAAAATCTCCTTATCAAGGAAAGGTACTCGTAATTCTAACGAATGTGCCATCGACATTTTGTCAGCCTTGAGCAGTATTTCCTGTACCATCCATACGTGCATGTCCATGTACTGCATTTTGGTAATATCGTCCAGACCTTTTGCTTTATCAAAAAAAGGTTTTGTGTAGCTTTGCGGCGTATTTGAATGATATTTTTTTGCTAAGAAGGCATCTCTTTCCTCATATGGAAAAATATTTGAGTTCCCGATGTATCTTTCTTCAATGGTTTGACTACCTCGAATCAAGAAGTTCTTCCCTTTAAACTTTGGCAGAGTCTTTGCAATTCCGGCGATCCCTTTTCTGAGAAATTTGGGAACAGTCTGATATCGACTTATAGCGATTGGTTCTTTATACACGTTGTATCCACCAAACATTTCATCGGCTCCTTCGCCAGAAAGGACTACCTTCAGGTCTTCAGCAGCGCGTTGCGAAACGAAATACAACAGATTGGCACTTGGGTTTGCAAGAGGTTCATCTAAATGATACTGGACTTTGGCAGCACTCTGCAGATATTCTTCGCCACTTACCAGCTTCAGATAATTTTCCACGCCCAGTTCATCGGAAACAAGCTTAGCCCCTTCATCTTCACTGTAACGTTTGTCCTCAAATCCAATGGTATAGGTACGCAGCTTTTGAACTCTGGAAAGTTCACTGGCCACATAGCTGGAATCCACACCGCTTGAAAGGAAACAGCCAACCTCCACGTCGCTTATTTTGTGAGCACTGACACTGTCAGCAAATATTTTTTTGATTTCATCCACAAAGTAATCCATATCATGGGATTGGTCGATATCAAAGGTGACTTCAAAATATCGTTCGATTTTAATTTCCCCACGCTGATATTCCAAAAAATGACCAGGCTGGAGTTTATATACATTTTTAAAAAATGTATCATAACCTGGGACGCAACCGAATGTCATGTAATCGGGAAGTTTATCCTCGTTAAATTCCTTGATAAATTCCGGATGAGGCATCAGTCCTTTTATTTCTGAACCGTAAAATAGTCGATTGTTCATCAGGGCATAATAAAAAGGCTTAATGCCAAAAAAATCACGTGCTGCAAAAAGTTTTTTCTCTTTGGTATCCCATATGGCAAAAGCAAACATACCACGCATTTTGTTTAAAATATCACTGCCGTATTCTTCATAGCCATGGAGTATTGTTTCTGTATCTCCATGGGTTTTGAAAATATGACCTTTGTTGATTAGGTCTTCCCTAAGTTCCTGGTAATTATATATTTCTCCGTTAAATGTAATGATTTTTGTCCCGTCTTCATTTGTCATTGGCTGAACACTACCTTCTAGGTCAATGATGCTGAGTCGAGCAAAACCCATGGCAATGTCTTCATCAACATAACTTTCTTGAGAATCAGGGCCTCTGTGTTTGATCTTTTCTATCATTTTTTTAATTATATTTGTACTGTCGCTTCCGCCACCTGTAAATCCTACAAAACCGCACATTTGTTATCCTCCAAAGTTGTCTTTATAATATGTAATACTTTATTATTTTACACTTTTTTAATGGTTATGGGAAGTTAAAATATGATATAATAATAAAAAAGGAGTGAGCTATTTATGAAGGTGGCATTTCATACACTAGGATGTAAAGTAAATCAATATGAAACAGAAGCCCTGAAAGAGAGATTTTCTCTAAAGGGTTATTCTGTGGTTGATGAAAAAGAGTTTGCTGATATTTATGTGATCAATACCTGTACAGTGACAAGTCTGGCGGACAGAAAATCACGTCAGTACATTAGAAAAATGAAGAAGGTGAACCCAGCATCCATTGTGGCGGTAACAGGCTGTTATGCTCAAATAAGCCCCGATGAGGTTGCTTCAATTGAAGAAGTGAATCTGGTTGCCGGGACGAATGAGAAGGGTAGACTTGTTGAATATATTGAAGAATATATTCTTATGGATTCTAAATCTACCGACTGTCATGTAAGACCATATGAATATCTGACAGAATATGAAGAAACTGGAATAATTACTTCTATGGACAGTAAAACAAGGGCATTTATAAAAATACAGGAGGGATGTAACAGATTCTGTTCTTACTGCATCATACCTTATGCGAGGGGCCCTGTCAGAAGCCGAGATTTAAGTGAGATAATGGAAGAAGCGAAGGCTCTAATTGAAAAAGGATTTAAAGAAATTGTTCTGACGGGAATAAACACAGCTTTATATGGATCGGAACAGGTTCTGGAAAATTCAGGCGTGGGTTCCGACGTAAATTTGGGGGTTGAGTCAGGGGTTGAACAGATTATAAAAGAACTTAATGGGTTAGAAGGTGAATTTAGAATTCGTTTGAGTTCATTAGAACCAACTGTAGTGAATAAAGAATATGTGCAAAGACTATTGAAGTATGATAAACTTTGTCATCACCTTCATCTTTCAATTCAAAGCGGAAGCAATAAAATACTCGAAAAAATGAATCGAAAATATACAAGAGAAGATTATCTGAAAATAGTTTATTTGCTGAAAGGTTTTGATAAAAATTATGGTATTACAACGGATATCATTGCAGGCTTCCCTGGAGAAACAGAAGAGGATTTTGATGACAGCTTAAAGCTTATAAGTGAAGCTGGATTCTGCAAAGTCCATTCTTTTAAATATTCTAAAAGAAAGGGAACCGCAGCCGCAGTGATGAAATCACAGGTTTCCCCTGAAATTAAGAATCAAAGAATAGCTCGACTGATGGCTGAAGGTGAAAAATCAGCTGAAGAATTTTTTGGGGGCTGTATTGGTGAAACCAGAGTTGTATTGACGGAAAATATTGAAAATGGAATGATTACAGGGTATACTGACAACTATGTTAAGGCTTATATTGATAGCGACGATAATGGATTACTTAACAAGTTCGTTGAAATAAAGATTATTGGGTTAAATAAAGACGGAGTAAAAGGAGAATTGAAATGACGACATGTATTTTTTGTATGATAGGGAATAAAGATATTCCTGCAAAGGTTGTATATGAGGATGAATACATACTTTGTTTTCATGACCTAGAACCACAGGCACCGGTTCATGTACTCATAATATCCAAAAAACACATTGATTCATTAGATGCAGTTACAGAGACAGATGGTGAACTTCTTGCGCATATTATGCTGAAGGTAAAGGATATTGCAGCAGAATTAGGGCTTGAGAAGGGGTACCGACTGGTGAATAACTGTGGTAAAGATGGCATGCAAACTGTAAAACATTTACATTTTCATCTTCTTGGTAAGAGAAAAATGATCTGGCCTCCGGGTTGATAAGTAAAATATTTTTATTTATCATTAAATAATGGATAAACTTATTTCGCGGCAATCTTAAATATAACTTGCTTCAAAGTTGAATTGATAGTATAATATCAACGTTATAGGTAAATCCGTTTAGATAAGCATCTAAGTGATTTTCAAATAAGGCAGGAGGTGAATTGATACATGGCACAAGTAGTTGTAAGAGAGAATGAAACTTTAGAAAGCGCTCTTAAAAGATTTAAGCGTTCTTGCGCGAGGGATGGCGTTATGTCAGAACTTAGAAAAAGAGAACATTATGAGAAGCCAAGCGTTAAGAGAAAGAAAAAGTCAGAAGCTGCAAGAAAAAAGGCTAAGAAATTTTAGTCATATGGCATAAAGATAGAGGTGTTTTAGTTGACCTTAAAAGAAATACTGGCAAATGATTTTAAAGAATCAATGAAA
>JAENWI010000091.1 GCA_016650115.1 Peptostreptococcaceae bacterium
AAATTATTATATAATACTTTATTATAATAAAAAATCTCATAAAGTGCAAGTTTTTTGAAAAAAATGATTCGGTACCCTTGAATGAAAAATTAAATTAATAATTGACCTGAAGCATTTAGCGATATAAAATAAGATTGAAATAAATGATGATTAAAAACCAAATTCAAAGAGCAATTAAAATAAGCATACAAAATAAAAGGAACCTTCATGATGAATAACTTAAAAAATTTAATCTTTGGAATCATATTAGGAATAGCTAATATCATCCCAGGCGTAAGCGGTGGGACGATAGCGGTTATTCTTAACGTTTATGATAAGATTTTATTGGCATTAAGTAGAGAAAAGCTAAAACAGAATATTACTTTTTTTGGAGTTTTAGGAGCTGGGGTTTTAATTGGGATATTTACTTTTAGCAAAGCGATTACGTATTTATTTGAAAATTATTATATGACTACTAATTTTTGCTTTATAGGTCTTGTAATCGGCAGTCTGCCAATGCTTTATAAAAAAGCGAAATTTAACGGGGTTCGGAAAAAAAACTGGATCCCGTTTGCATCTGCATTATTTTTTATGGTGGCACTTGCAATCATAAAACTGATGCCAGGCGCTTCTGATGGCGTTTTCTCAGTGAACCAGCTGACTATGCTACCAAAGATGGGATGGCTTTTTATTTCAGCCTTCATCAGTACAATAGGAATGATATTGCCTGGAATCAGCGGTTCTTTTATCATGCTTCTGCTGGGTGTTTATACCTTGACCCTGAAAGCCATTTCAACATTTGACCTGATTATTCTTATACCGGTTGCGTTAGGGGTATTAACAGGCGGAGTGACAGGAGTTAAACTTATTAAAACGCTTTTAAGGAATCATCCTCAGGCTTTATCCTTTACGATAATGGGGTTGATGGTTGGCTCTATATTACTGATATTTCCTGGATTTGAACTGACCCTTCAGGGAGCAGCCGCTATCTTGGGATTTTTACTTTGTTCTGTCGCCAGTTATTTATTCAGCCGAAAGAATTAATCGGAAAGAGAGCTAATCGTTAATAATGGTTAAAAGACTTCACATATGACTTTATAAACCATTTGTAAATTCATGCAAAATAGGGTAAAATAATGGGAATAATTTAAGCAAATAGTAGACGGGATATAAAATGAAAAAAACAAACTTAATAAAAACAATAATCATTTCAGCAGTGGTCTTAGGAGAAATTGCAGTTTGGTCATTTCCATATGATCAGAATCCATATCTTGGAGTGACAACAGGGGGAGCGGGCAACCCGGCTTCAGTTGTGTTGAACGAAAATAGCGGCAATCAGAAACCGACACCGGATATATTGGAAAATCCGAAAGAAGATGGGAAAGCGGTCGATGATTCACAGGAAAAGCCTGCTGAGGGAACAACTCAAACGGTAGCAAAAAAAACTGAAGATGCTGGGGTTCTGATTTTAGTAAATAAGAACAATTATTTAGATGAAAGCTATAAACCAAATGATTTGGAACCAATAGAGTATTTTGCCGGAGATCGCTCTGCAGAAGCAAGGTTTATGAAGAGTGAAGCAGCTGACCACTTTAATGAGATGATGCTGGCGGCGAGAGAGTCTGGGTATGAAGTCGTAATGACGACAGCATACAGATCATATGGATTTCAGACCATATTGTATGAAAACTATGTGGAGAAGTACGGGAAGGCAGAAGCAGACAAGTTTAGCGCAAAGCCTGGATACAGCGAGCATCAGACGGGTTTGGCTGTTGATGTCACTGCGCCATCTGTTGATTATGCCTTGACTGATGCTTTTGACCAGACAGCGGAATGGAAATGGCTTACTGAAAATGCGGCTGACTTTGGATTTGTTTTGAGATACCCTAAGGGGCAGGATGATATAACAGGGTATATGTATGAACCCTGGCATTTCAGATACGTAGGCATCGATGCAGCAAAAACTATTACTGAGAGAGAAATTACTTTGGAAGAGTATATTGATAAATAAGGAGGGTGAAAATGGCAGATTTTTTTAATGAACCATCAAGAACATTCAATGAGTACCTGCTGGTACCAGGATATTCGTCAAAGGAGTGCAGAGCTGAAAATGTCAGTTTGAAGACGCCTGTCGTTAAATTCAAGAAAGGGGAAACCCCTCAAATTGAAATGAATATTCCTCTTGTTTCAGCAATCATGCAATCTGTTTCTGATGATAAGTTGGCAGTTGCACTTGCAAAGGAGGGCGGGATATCGTTTATCTTCGGATCTCAGTCAATTGAAACTCAGTCGGCAATGGTCGGAAGAGTAAAAAGCCATAAAGCTGGATTTGTAAGAAGTGATTCAAATGTCCGAGCAGATCAGACACTTTCAGATGTGGTAGCGCTGAAAGAAAAAAGCGGACACTCCACAGTTGCAGTGACAGATGATGGAACGGCGGAAGGTAAGATACAGGGGATTATTACGAGTAGAGATTATAGAATAAGCAGAATGGCTATGGATACAAAAGTCTCGGAATTCATGACCCCTTTCCAGGATTTAATCTATGCAGAGGATGGGATTTCCCTTTCTGAAGCAAATGATATGATGTGGGACCATAAGTTGAATGCACTTCCTATCATCGACAAGAATAAGAGACTGACCCATTTTGTATTTAGAAAGGATTATGATTCTCATAAAGAAAATCCGAATGAACTGCTGGATAATCATAAAAGTTATGTTGTCGGTGCCGGCGTAAATACAAAGGATTATTCAGAAAGAATACCGGAATTAGTGAAAGCTGGGGCGGATGTTTTATGTATTGACTCCTCGGAGGGATTTTCTGAATGGCAAAAGGATACGATAGATTTTGTCAGAGATAATTATGGAGATGATGTTAAAATCGGCGCAGGAAATGTCGTCGATAGGGAAGGCTTCTTTTATCTTGCAGATGCAGGCGCCGACTTCGTTAAGATTGGTATTGGCGGCGGATCGATTTGTATTACAAGAGAACAGAAAGGTATTGGCAGAGGTCAAGCTTCAGCAGTAATAGAAGTAGCCCAGGCCAGAAAAGATTATTATGAAAGAACAGGCATCTATATTCCAATTTGCTCTGATGGTGGAATTGTTTATGATTATCATATGACACTTGCTCTTGCAATGGGAGCTGATTTTATTATGCTTGGAAGATATTTTGCCAGATTTGATGAAAGCCCATCCAATAAACTTAATATTAGCGGAAACTATGTGAAGGAATACTGGGGAGAAGGATCAAACAGAGCAAGAAACTGGCAGAGATATGATATGGGTGGAGACAATAAGCTTTCTTTTGAAGAAGGCGTTGACTCGTATGTACCTTATGCAGGTAGCCTGAAGGATAATGTGACGCTGTCCCTGAATAAGGTTAAATCAACCATGTGTAATTGCGGCGTTTTAAGTATTCCAGAACTTCAGGAAAAAGGAAAAATTACCCTGGTATCTGCAACAAGCATCGTTGAAGGTGGGGCACATGACGTTATTTTGAAGGATGCCAGCGTAAATGTAATCAGATAACAAGCCAAACCCATTATAGGCTGCCTATATTGGGCTTGAATAAAAAGGAGATATTAATGCAATATGAAGGAATTTTGGTTGTTGATTTTGGTGGTCAGTACAACCAGTTAATAGCAAGAAGGGTACGAGAAGCAGGCGTTTACTGTGAAATAGTTTCATATAAAAAATGCCTTGAAAAGATTAAGGAGGCAAAACCTTGGGGGATTATTTTTACCGGCGGTCCTGCAAGTGTTTATGAAGAGGGAGCCCCTACGCTTCCAAAAGAAATTTTCGAAATGGGGATACCTGTTCTTGGTATATGTTACGGCGCCCAATTAATGGCACATGTTCTTGGTGGCGAGGTTGTCAGCCCTGATTACAAAGAATATGGAAGAGTGAAGATTAAAACAAAAGATAGTTTATTGTATAAAGGTATCCCATCGGAAGAAATTTGCTGGATGAGCCATACTGATTATATCAAGCGCGTTCCAGAAGGCTTTATTGTTTCATCATCTACAGATTCCTGCCCTACAGGGTCCATGGAAAATGTAGAAAAGAAACTTTACGCGGTACAGTTCCATCCAGAAGTTCATCACACGCCATTTGGACAGGATCTGTTGAAGAATTTCCTTTATGAGATATGTAAATGTGAAAAGAACTGGACAATGTCCAGCTTTGCCAAGTCAAAAGTGGAAGAAATAAAAAAGACTGTTGGCAATAAAAAAGTTCTATGTGCCCTTTCCGGTGGAGTTGACTCATCCGTTGCGTCAATACTTGTTCACCAGGCAATAGGGGATAATCTGACTTGTATATTTGTTGATCATGGTTTACTTCGGAAAAATGAGGGTGACCAGGTGATGGAGGTCTACGGCAGACAGTTTAATATGAGAATTATAAGGGTGAATGCCCAGGAGAGATTTCTTTCTAAGCTTGAAGGGGTAAGTGACCCGGAAACCAAGAGAAAGATTATCGGTGAAGAATTTATTAGAGTCTTTGAAGAGGAATCTAAAAAACTTTATATGGAACTTGGTGGCATTGACTTTCTTCTTCAGGGAACAATTTATCCTGATGTGGTAGAAAGTGGTACGGGAGAGTCAGCGGTTATTAAAAGCCATCACAATGTGGGGGGGCTTCCTGCTGATATGGAAATGGAATTGCTGGAACCATTGCGACTATTATTCAAAGATGAGGTGCGAAGGGTTGGAGAAGAACTTGGGATTGCTTCAGAACTAGTATGGAGACAGCCATTCCCCGGACCTGGACTGGCCATCAGATGTCTTGGCGCCATCAGTGAAGAAAAATTGGAAATCATCAGGGAGTCCGATTACATCCTAAGAGACGAAATCGCCCTTGCTGGCCTTGAAAGAGAAATATGGCAGTACTTCACCGTACTTCCTAATATTCGTAGTGTAGGGGTCATGGGGGACTTTAGAACCTATGACTACACGGTGGGTATAAGAGCGGTAACATCTGTCGATGGGATGACCAGCGACTGGGCACGTATTCCATACGAAGTACTGGAAAAAATCAGTAACAGAATCGTCAATGAGGTGAAGGGTGTCAACAGAATCGTGTATGACATCACATCCAAACCGCCAAGTACAATTGAGTGGGAATAAATGGAGATGAATTCATGATAACGATTTGGAATCAAAGGGAAGTTTTTATTGGAAATCCCTCAGAAGAATTGAAATCTACAATGGACACACTAACTGAACATAAAATTAAATATAAATACAAAGTATTTAGTGACAGCAGCGTTCATTTTTTGAATACTACTATTGCTTCACTTGGTATTTTCCTTTCAAAAGATGATAGCTCAAAGATTTATTATCTCTATGTTCATAAAAAGGATTATGCGAATGCCTTAGCAGTACTGGAAAAAGGGTGCTATCAATGAAAAGTATAGAAACTTTAAGGGATTTTAATAAATAATTTATTCAAGGACCATCCTTTGGCAAAAGTTCACAGGGGTGGTCATTTTCTTTATTTTGACATGGATTGATTAGGAAGTGTTTAAAAACGTTTTAAAAATAGATAATGTTTATTTGAGTATTTTTTTATTCGCTCTATTAGTTATCCAGGTTATTCAGTTAGGCGGGCCAGATATTCATATGACCTTGCTGTTTTCAATGAGTTTTGCCACTTATGAAGCTGTCTGTTTATTTACAAAGAACATTGCTTACACAACAGGTGACCAGGATGTACTTGGAACAATAGATATAAATAAATATGCAGACATGGTCCTGCTGGACAGCAATCCATTTAAAATAGAAGCAGAAAAAATAAAAGATATAAAAGTTTTGAAAACATTTGTAGCGGGAGAACAGGTTTTTCAACAAATTTGAAAATTTTTCAAAAAGGGGATACAATGTAAAAAGAATAGGAGCGCAACTGGAGAATAATGAAGAAAAAAGACAATAATATGAATGGATATATTCTGATTATTAATGGGAAATGTCTGTCAATGGTGGATGAAATCATGTATGATTGGGTTGCCATTAAAGGTCAAGCAATCCATGACCTGGGTTATGGAGAAGAATATAAAAAATATGTAGAGCAAGCCGTCAAAATAATCGACGCAATGGGTGCAACTGTATTGCCTGGATTTATTGACAGCCATTTTCATGTAGTTCAAGCAGCAATAGATTTAAAAAGCCTGGATTTGAGTCAGGCTCAATCTTATGGCGATATAGGGAGACTGATTTCTTTTGCTAGAGATTCTTTCCCTCGCACACCTATTAGAGGAATAAGACTGGACGAACAGCAGCTTA
>JAENWI010000396.1 GCA_016650115.1 Peptostreptococcaceae bacterium
CTACACTTAATTAATTTGTTTTTCATACTTTTGAGCGTTTTCGTGTAAATAAGGATAACTATTTTCAATCAGTTTGCATACTTATGGTTTAATCTTAATTAAAAGTATAATTATTTAACTATTTACGTTAAATTTTATGGATATTAAGATATTAGTTATCCTTTTCTTTAAAATATTACCTTCGGGAGATAACCAGTTATCTCCCAACCTATTTTATTGCCAAATTACGCCTAAAATCTGGAATTACGGTGTCATTCTTTGAAATCAACCTCGGCTCCAATCATTTTCAATCGGCTCCAATCGGCTCCAATCGGCTCCAATCGGCTCCAATCGGCTCCAATCATTTCCAATCGTTTTCAATCAGCTCCAATCGTTTTCAATCGGCTCCAATCATTTTCAATCAATTGAAAAAGATCTTCTGCATTCTCTATGATATGCTCTGGAGCGCCCTCTCCCTCTCTGTCTTCCCCAGACATGGCAACCGCCCAACCCACTAAAACAGACTTAACTCCTGCGTTTTTAGCGCAAAGAATATCAAATTTACTGTCTCCTATCATAATACTCTCTTCCGGTTTTGACCCTAATATTTTAAGGGCAATATTTACAGGTTCTGGATCCGGTTTATGTTTTTCGGTATGATCACAGGTAACGACTGCCTCAAAACAATCTCTGATTCCGTATTTTTCAAGGCCTTGAATCGTTGTTCCAGTCATTCTGGAAGTCACGATGCCCATCTTGTAGCCCTTCTTTTTCAGTTTTTTTATTAATTCAAGCATACCAGGGTAAATATTTATTTCATCACTAAAGTTGCCATGTTGATATTTTCTATAAATTTCAACAGCTTGCTCTACAGGCACATTTGGTAATAGGTTTTTCATGCTGAGTGCCAGGGGTTCTCCTAATGTCGCGATGATTTCTTCTTCAGGCCTTTCTTTCCCTTCAATCGTTCTGAAGGTGTATTGCCATGAATTTATTATCAAACTGTTCGTGTCCATAATGGTACCGTCAAAATCAAATAATACTGTTGTTATTTTGTTCATTTTTGTTCTCCTTGCAAGTAAAAAAAACGGCTTTGACATTACTGTCAAAACCATTTTATCATATTTTTCTCAACAATCCAACGATAAGGTCTCTAAAATATTCAAACTTATTCGTTTAACTGAACATGGAAAGCATAACACCTGCAGCAACTGCTGACCCTATTACTCCTGCCACATTTGGTCCCATTGCATGCATTAGAAGAAAGTTGGAAGGGTTTTCAGCCTGACCGACTTTCTGTGATACACGAGCTGCCATAGGAACTGCGGAAACACCTGCAGAACCAATCAGCGGATTGATTTTACCACCTGTCGCCATATTAAGAAGTTTCGCAAGAAGCACTCCACCTGCTGTTCCGATTCCAAAGGCTGTAATCCCAAGAATTACAATTTTAATAGTTGCCAGAACCAGGAA
>JAENWI010000414.1 GCA_016650115.1 Peptostreptococcaceae bacterium
AAATTGCCGTATGCGTACCATTAGCCGAGTTTTATTATAGAACGCATGCGTAAAGCCGAAGCAGCCAAAGAATATTTTAAGAAATTCCGATCTTCGACCGTTGAAATGGCTTTCAAATTCGGTGGACCAATAATTCAAGACAACTTCGTAAAAGAAAGCGTCCATTATGCGAATGATATTGGCGGCGCATAACTTTTTCGGCAAATCATATAAAGGTTTGTTATTACCAAGCAGATATGCGATTTCATCAATAACTGCTGACACTTTTTCTGAATCTGTAATATCTATTTTGTTATTTCGTTTTGACAGTTTAATTTCAATACCATCTATATTCATTAAGCATTGATGACCGCTGCCTCCAATGATTGTAATATTATGCATGTGCCTAACCTCCTATCAAGAGTGGTTCATATCAGCGAAATTCATGTACTTTAAGTAAAAATCTTTAAGCAGAGGGGAAACCTCTTGTGCCCTTGTTGTTATGTCGTAGTTTTCAAGGCTCGCAAGGGATTTCCAATCCATTAAATTACAGAAATCAGTATCGGTAAGGGTGGTTTTTCCCTGTCTCCTTTGTTCCAGTTGGTAGCTTCGAAGCACAGCAGCAAACGTAGAACGGCCTGCATGCGTGTGAAGATTCTCAATGTTCAGACTGGGATTCTTCACTGATGTCTTCTCTCCTGCAACTTTCAGCGCTGAATAATACGCCCCATAGGTAACTGGAAGGCCATCTCTTCCAAGAAAAAAATAATTGCTTACAGATCCAGTTGAATCAACAATTTTGCGCCGTACTTCAATCAAATAAGACTGCATCATCTCAGCCATTACAGGAGGAATCATAGAAATGTGCATTTTGCCTGTTTTGGTGCGCGTTGGCTTTATAAGCCGCTCTTTCATGTTAATAGTGTCCAGCGTAATCGATAAGGCGCTGTCAATTCGATGCCCTGTAAATATAGTGTCATAAAAGATACAACGGTATAAAAGCGTTAGTTCAGGAGCGATAGCATCTATCTCGTCTATGCTATACCATTTAGTGTAGCTGCTTCGCACATCATCCGTTTTCTTCGGTAGAAATTCCTTTCGGAGCTTGCTTATCATTGTCAGCGGATTATCCCTGCGATTGCGGATTACTCTCGGTCCTGAAGCCTCATTGGAAAAAGGTCTAAATAGCGACTTATCGAGAGGGTAGTTACGCAGAGCAAGGCTTTCGTAAAGGCTTGCAATGTCGTATATATATGCGCAAATTGATTTATAAGTTTTTTCTTCCTCGACATAGACGTAACATAAATAATTATAAATTGCGTTCATTGTTACATCTGTAAATTCAATGCTCGCTTCATCCATGGCGTTTAAAAACAAACGCAGATTATATGCAGATGTTGAG
>JAENWI010000219.1 GCA_016650115.1 Peptostreptococcaceae bacterium
AATTGAACCTAACACAACAACAATTGGCTGAAGCATTAAGTGTCAATTATACAACCATTAATAGGTGGGAAAATGGACATTCTGTCCCGAGTAAGCTAGCACAAAAGAGTTTTTATGATTTTTGTGAAAATAATTTTATTGCTGCATCTACATTCTGCAAAAGTTGTATAAAAAGCTTTTTGTTGAAAAGCTGGTTAGATATACGAAAATTACAGACATGAAACAAGATGATGCTCTTGAGAGGTTTGTAAGGCTTAATAGTGGCTGTAAAGCACTGCGTAAATCCGAAATAACGATGTCAATTCTTGAGGCATACTGGCCAAGCGCAAAAACCGAGTTTGGGAAAATTCTCGTTGAGTAATTTAGCCGATGTGCTAAAAATGCTCGGCTACTAATATAGGGAAAATAAAACAGATTTTGCAAATGATACAGAACATTTTATGTAAGCGTCAACAGCAGACCTGTCAAAAATTGCGGATCACAAATACAGGAGAATATTATGAAATTTAAATTAGTAACGCTCATTTCTATGTTGATATTGGGGATTACGTATGGGGTTGTCTATCATTATCTCTTGATGCCGTTTCTTGGAGATGGTTTGTTTGTTCAGTGCTTAGGGTCTGGAACTATGTTTGGACTTATAACCTATTTTATAGTAGTGAATATTGCTCAAAAGTATTATGAACTTGAAAAAGATAATAGGAGTCTAAAAAGAGATATTAATATTGATCAACCAACTGGATTATATAACAGGAGAGCTTTCGATCAGGATATCAAGAAGATGCCAAAAGAGATAGCTTGTTCAGTGATTTTTATTGATGTGGATAATTTTAGAAAATTTAACAATGAATTTGGACATGATTCGGGAGATGCAGCTTTGCAAAAAGTTAGTGAAACAATTAAGAATAATATTAGACAGAACGATAGGGCTTATAGATATGGGGGAGATGAAATTGTTATAGTACTAAAAGAATGTAGCAAGATTAATGCTAATCAAATTGGGGAAAAAATAAGAGACAATATTAGTAGTATTGATAATTCACCACAATCTTCAATAACCATTTCTTTAGGGCGCGCGAGTTATCCAGAAGATGGCGAGGACATTTCGACAATCATTAAGTTAAGTGATAAAGCTTTATTAAAAGCAAAGAAATCAGGGAAAAATCGTATGGTAGATAGTAGCGGTGCAATAAGCAGATCCGTTGAGAAGACCGACTAATGATAAGGAAATTATGGTTGTGAGCCCAGGATATATAAAGAGTAAGGATATTGAATTTGATGAACAACATTATGAGGAGTTGGCTAAACAAGGGAAAACTGTTGATACACTAAGATCGATGGGAATAGAATCCATCATACTAACGGGTGACGGTGTAAATGACGCACCTTCCTTAGCAAGAGCTGATCTTGGGATTGCTATATGAGCAGGGACCGATGTTGCCATTGAAACGGCAGATATAATACTGGTTAAGAGCAATCCGCTCGATGTGGTCAATATCATAAAACTTTCAAAGACTACCTACAGGAAAATGATACAGAATTTAATCTGGGCTACAGGTTATAATCTGATAGCACTTCCTCTTGCAGCAGGAATACTATATAACCTAGGGATAATTATAAGTCCGGCAGTGGGGGCAGATCTATGATGATGGGAAGTCCTGGGCATCCATTTCATATTCATGGAACACAGTTTCAAGTACTTAGTCGAAATGGCTATGAACCTGAAGAAAACGAAAAAGGATGGAAAGATACTGTTTTTGTGCGTGCCGGGGAGACAGTTAGAAGTTGAATAAGATTGTAGAAGCATTTCCAAACGATGCACTGAATTTTAAAAATAATTCAAGAAATATAGGTGATTTGATGTTTTCAACTAAGAATAGTTTAATGAGTAAGTTCGCAATTTATAGTTTTGTAACATTTGTGGTGACAGGAATTATACTTGTAGTGGCTATTACAACGCATATAAGGGCTGATTTTTCTGATTATATGCCTGTATTAGAATTTGAAAAGCATATCTTAGCAATAGATCGGATTATTATTGCTGTTGTGTTTTTAGGGTTACTTACTCTTTATTTTTTACTTATTCGAATAATTCATCGTGCTTCTAAAACGCTTGTTGAACAGAATCAAAACTTAATTCAACAAAATGATGAATTGGAAGACGCATATGATAAGCTGCAAAAGACCTATAAAGAGACGGTGGTAGCCCTATCAAGAGCTGTTGATGCTCGAGATCCGTATACAGCAGGTCATTCCGAAAGAGTGGCTGCAATATCAAACAAGATAGCCAAGAAAATTGGGGTTTCAAAGAAAGAATTTGAGCAAATTGAACTAGCGGCACAGTTTCATGATATCGGGAAAATTGGCGTGCCAGATAGTATTCTTCTAAAGCCCGGGAAGCTAACTGAGATGGAGTTCAATGTAATAAAAGAGCATCCTGTTATTGGAACAAATATACTTTGCAACATTGAATTTCTAAAAGATTCACTACCTATTATATTACATCACCACGAAACCTACGATGGGAGAGGTTACCCTTATGGCATCAGTGGGTCGGAAATTCCCCTTGGATCAAGAATAATAAGTATTGCGGATACATATGATGCTATGACGTCGGACAGACCATATCGGAAAGCCCTATCACATGAACAAGCGATACAAGAAATTGTAAGATGCAAAGGAACACAGTTTGATGCTGAAATTATAGAAACTGCTTTAGATGTTCTGGAAAATCCTCTGGTAGATTGATTGTCTGCATTTTAGTCTAGTTGCATTGATTGCTATAAAAATGGTGATTAAAAATATATTAGCACA
>JAENWI010000138.1 GCA_016650115.1 Peptostreptococcaceae bacterium
AAAACATCCTGTATTTTTCATAGAATTTGCCTATTTAGTTTTGCTGAAGCAATCAATAAAGCAACCCTTCAAAAAACACATCACAGTAGCGAACTTTAATGCCAGCTATCTGCTACGTATACTTTCCTCTTTCAAAACTCACAAAACAACAAGAATCTCTACGATTATTGTTACATAATGTATCAAGTCTTGTTGCATATGCATTAGTTGTTGGTAACTTTGAATTTTTCCTCAAAAGCCCACAACCCCAATCCAGGGTTTGAGATATAGAAGATTTCTTCTCCATCAAGTTCATTCCAACCATCTTTCAATTTTTTAGGATCGTATAGTTTCATATACTCCTTGAAATCTCCATACTTAAATCCCACATGCTCGATCTCTTCCTTGGTCAACTTGCCCGGACAATAGGTTATTGTAAACCTACCTTCAGCAGAACCATGGATCAGATGACTTGCAACATTAAGATTTTCAGCTAGCTTGGGATCTTTATTTATGCAGTCAATAACATAAGAAGTCCCTTTATAGCCATATTGACGAATAAGGCTGTCTGCAGTAGGGTTTTCTCCAAAAGTATGTAGACCAGGAGCCAATATAATGAGTTCTCCACCATCAGCGATAGCTAACCGGGAACGATAGATACTTTTATTCCCAACCCAAGTACTCTTATACTCATCACCATCAAGTAACACGACAACTTTACTTGGACATCGATCAAGCAAAAATACATTGGCCTTTTGAGCAAGTGCCGCCGCCTTTTCATAACAAGCAACATCATCTCCAGCAAATATTCCTTTCAAGACGGTGCCACCCTTCATGTCAGGGGCCACTACCGTCTGGATATATAGCAGGGGAAGATGGGAAAGAAACCGATCTGATCCAAGATTGAGCAGATTGCGCACAGGATTGTGAATCTGACCCATAATATTTTCCATACCACACATTGCCCCGACGAAGTGACTCTTATCAATGCACTCTTTGCCGCCGGTACCTACCAGAATATTCTTCGTGTAATTAGCCATTCCTGCGACTTCATGGGGTACAACCTGCCCAATTGAAATAATCAAATCCCAGTCCTCTTCAACAAGGATGCGACTCACCTGAACCGGCCAGTCAAAATCAACCATCCCGTGAGAGATCTCTGAAACCTCTTTACCCCTGATTCTCCCAAGTTCAACAACTTCGTGAACATAATCATGATTGTGGAAGAGAGAAAGGGGAACACCCTTAAACATCGTGGCCTTCTCTTCATCAGTCATACCGTAGTGAGTTCCCAGTGCAGGAAGCACCATGGTTACCGCGTCACCAAGCAGATGATAAAGCCTGCTTGTGATCTCTCCGGCACGCGAGTGAAATCGAGTAAAATCTGGTGGTATTATAAGCACTTTCTTTAGAGTGCGTTCCTGAGAAATTGCATTCACCACCTGTTCAATAACTGCATCTAGTTGTTCAGCAGTAATTTTCCCTTCTAACCTTTCTTCATCACAGTAAAGCATACATTTGTCCTCTTATTTAATCGGAAGCAGAAGATTCGGCAGAAATGTAACTAATTGAGGAAATATTATCAGCAACACCAATAACCCAACCAATCCAAGGAAGAACGGGACAATTGATTTTACTAGTTGTTCCATCTTGATACCTGCTACCCCAGAAGCTACAAAAAGAACTGTTCCAACAGGAGGGGTAATCAAGCCTATTCCCAAGTTGATACACATGATGACACCCCAGAAGATAGGATCAACACCATAATTAGTCATTACTGGCAATAACACTGGACCTAAGATTAGTATGGCCGGGGTAATATCCATGACAATCCCTACCAGCAATAACAGAAAATTCGCAGCTATGATAATAACGATTGGATTGTCACTCAAGGTACCAAACATAACTGCTAAATCTTGTGGTACTTGTGCTAAAGTAAGTAAATAAGCTGTAACAGAAGCATTTCCACAGAGGAATAGAACTGAAGCAGTTGTCTTACTTGTCTTGAAAAGAATCTCGGGCAGGTCTTTTAGCTTAAGTTCCTTGAACACGAACAATCCAAGGACTAGTGCAACAATAGCAGCTACAACACCAGCCTCAGTTGCGGTGAAAACCCCAGCTAGAATACCCACAACAATGATAAACGGAACAATAAGGGCTGACCATGCTTCCTTAAATGAAAGGAATACATTTTTCATTAAAAATTTCCTTTTAACGCCACCGCTTCTGTCGACCTTGTTCTTGTCTACTGTAAACCAAGTGACGATCATGAGGATAAAACCGGTGAGAATCCCAGGAATAATACCTCCGATAAACATACGTGTTATGGAAGTACTAGTTGTAACCCCGTAAAGGATGAATGGGATACTAGGGGGAATAATGATTCCAATAACTGAAGAGGATGCAGTAACCGCCGCTGAATACGCTGGGTCGTATCCATCTTCTACCATAGTTGGGATAAGCAATCCTCCAATAGCAGCCGTATCCGCTATCGCACTTCCTGAGATACCCCCAAAAAACATACTTGAAAGAATATTGACGTGGCCAAGCCCACCTTTAATATGTCCAACCAAGGCATCAGAGAAAACCATGAGACGCTTTGCTATCCCCCCCCTGTTCATCACCTCTCCTACAAACATATAAAAAGGTACAGCGAGTAACGCGAAGCTATCCATCCCGTTAAACAATTTCTGAGCATAACTTACTATAGGAAAATCCATGATTCTCAACATGACGAGGTTGGCAATTGCCATGCAGAAAACAATAGGAATACCAAACAGGATGCCTAAAAATAAAACTCCTAAAAATACAAATAGCATTTATTACTTCCTATTTATTACGTATAGCTGTTACGAATTTGAAAAAATTCCCAAAGAACATGCACAACATGGAAAAGGGTAACACTGAATACACAAATTTCATGGGTAGTGCCAAAGTTGCTGAGACCCCTCCCACTATGGATAGAAATTTTATACTGTAATAAGTTAATATTCCGAGTGTAACTGAAATTGCAACAAACTCAACGATCATCAAAATCTTTTTACCATATTTGGTCTTTTCGATGATGAGCTTTGAAAAGATATCAAGGCCGATAAGTTCATCGTTGTAAAAAACGCTTATCATTCCCATGAGATTTACCCAGATAAACATATAACGTGATAGTTCATCAGCCCAAGCGATTGAATTATTGAATACATATCTTCGTATGACGTTATATGCTACGATAATAAACAACGTTAGAGTTACAAGAACCATAAACCACCTGTAGGCTTGCTTAACAATGTTCTGTAATGTTTCGAATTTTTTCATATGCATGTAGGTGAAGAGCCTGGTCTCGACCAGACTCTTCACACAGCTCCTTTCTTCTTACATTGATGCTAAGAAATCAACAGCCTTCTTTACAAGTTCCGGACCAATTTCTTTAGAGAACTGATCATAAACAGGTCTTGTTAGCTCTTGAAATGGTTTAAGCTCTTCAGGTGTCAGGATAGTAATTTTCATGTACTTACGGAGTTCTGCAATAATTTTCTGCTCAGATGCGCGGGCACTCTCTCTATTAAAAGTTCTTGCAGCAAACACAGCTTCACGGACATTTTCCTGGTAGTTGGCAGGAAGCTTATCCCAGAATTTCTGAGAGAAGATTATACCAAAAGGAGAGTATACGTGACCTGTGTTAGTCGCATATTTCTGTACTTCATAGAACTTATTGGCAAGAATAGTTTCCCAAGGATTCTCTTGACCATCGACAACGCCCTGCTGTAGTGCGGTGAACACCTCACCAAAATTCATCGGAGTGGGGTTGGCACCGAGCAACTTAAAGGTTGCAAGAGGAACTGGAGTAGCCATGGTTCTCAGTTTGAGTCCGACCATATCCTGTGGGGTTCGTACGGGGCGAACGTTGTTGGTCAACTGCCTAAAACCATTTTCCCAATAACCCACACCAATCATTCCAAATGGCTTGAGTGAATCAAGAACTTCCTGGCCTATAGGTCCATCAAGAAGTGCATCAACTTGTGCATAAGAGGTAAAAAGGAATGGGAGATCGAACAGCTTAACAGCGTTTGACCACTGAGCAGCAGGTCCAATTGTTCCACAGAACATTTCTACAGTACCAAGCTGAAGGCCTTCAAGAATAGCAACGTCATCACCAAGAGTACTTGAGTGATAGATTTCCATCGTTACAACTCCATCCGTAGCCTTTTCAAGATTGGCCTTCATGAATTCCAATGTCTTGTACTGAAGGGATTGGTCATTATAACCAATACCAGTCTTGATCACATACTGTCCTTTTTTCGACCCAGTTTCCTGAGCTCCTGCAGCAAAAACCAAAGAGAAACACAAGAGAGCCATGACAGCAACTAACAGTGTTTTTTTCATACAATCCTCCAAAAAATTTTTTTATGATTAAGCCCTTGGGCCGATCACCTAACTTAAACGCTTCTCCCTTAGGAGAAACTAATCATCGTCTTCCCTTTGTTCATACCTGAAATGGCTAAATCTTTCAAAATATGTTCCGCTTCTTCAAAGGGAAAAACTCCATCCAACAGAAGTTCTGGCTTCAACAAGCCTTTTGCAAAGGATTCA
>JAENWI010000004.1 GCA_016650115.1 Peptostreptococcaceae bacterium
ACAACGATTTCGGCATATCAGCTTGATCAGCTATTATCTTTATTAGAAAACACATTCAATCTGAATCATTGCATAGAAATTACAGTTGAAGCGGGTAGGCCTGATACTATTTCAAAAGAGAAGCTAGAAGTTATAGCTAAACACAAAATAGAAAGAATCAGTATCAATCCCCAAACCATGAAAAATTCAACTTTGGAATTAATAGGCAGGGATCATAGTGCGGAACAAATAATCGAAGCATTTGAACTTGCAAGAAAAGCGGGCATCAAAATAATAAATGCAGATCTAATTGCAGGACTTCCCAAAGAGAAATGTAGCGATTTTCAAGAGACATTGCAAAAAGTTATTGAACTTGAGGCCGAAAACATTACAGTGCATACCCTTGCAGTAAAAAGGGCATCGAGACTTAAGGATATTGACAGCTTATTCCATTATAAACAAGAAGATGTGGTTTGCGAAATGCTTGATGTCGCAGAAAAAATGCTTGCGGCAAACGGATACCGCCCTTATTATTTATATAGGCAGAAGCATATGGCTGGCGGCCTTGAAAATGTGGGATATTGTAAAGATCACACAGATGGAATCTATAATATGAGAATTATGGATGAGCATCAGACAATCATTGCGCTTGGAGCAGGAGGAATTACAAAAGTCTATTTCCCTGAGGATGATAGATTAGAAAGAGTACCTAATGTATCTAATTATGAAATATATATTGAACGGATCGACAAGATGATCAAACGGAAAAAAGACAATTTGTTTTAGGAGGATAAACGCATGTTAACAAACGCACCAAAGGGCACCAAAGACATTTTACCAAGCCAGGTTTATAAATGGCATTACTTAGAGAAAACTTTTGCAGATATATGTTTAAGGTATGGTTTTAAGGAAATTAGAACACCGATCTTTGAACATACTGAATTATTTACCCGAGGGGTTGGTGACACCACGGATATCGTCGAAAAACAAATGTACACTTTTGATGATTATGCAAAAAGAAGCCTTACTTTAAAGCCAGAAGGGACTGCTCCTGTCGTACGAGCATTTGTCGAACACAAACAATATGCAGAAGCCCAGCCTACAAAATATTTTTACGATATACCATGTTACAGATATGAAAAGCCCCAATCAGGCAGATTAAGAGAATTCCACCAATTTGGAATAGAAATTTTTGGAACCAACAATATGATGGCTGATGCTGAAGTCATCTGTTTAGGTAAAGATTTTCTGGAAGGCCTTGGTATTCAAAATATTGAGCTTAGAATCAACAGCATTGGCTGTCCCCAGTGCAGAGATGAATATAAAAAAGTATTGAGAGAATTTTTACAACCAAAACACGATGACCTATGCGATACCTGTAAGGGGAGATTTATAAAAAATCCATTAAGGATTCTTGACTGTAAATCAGAAGTCTGCCAGGAACTAGTGCAGGGAGCTCCAGTCATGCTAGATTATCTTTGCGAAGAATGTGCAACTGCATTTACAGAGTTAAAAACCGATTTGAATTCCATGGATGTAGAATATATTGTTGATACTGGAATCGTCAGAGGCCTTGATTATTATACAAAAACAGCATTTGAGTTTGTTTCAAATAAAATTGGCGCACAAGGAACGGTTTGTGGCGGAGGCCGTTATGATAATTTAATTGAAGAACTTGGCGGACCGCCAATTCCAGGGGTGGGTTTTGGCCTTGGAATTGAGAGACTGCTCCTTACTTTAGAAGCGAATGATATTGAAATAGCAGAACCTCAATCAGTGGATGTATTTATTGCTATTATGGGTGATAGAGCAAAAAAATATGGCCTTTCTCTATTAAGACAACTTCGATTAAAGGGCTTTAGTGCAGAAATGGACCTAATGGCTAGAAATTTTAAAGGTCAGTTTAAATATGCAGACAGACTTCGTGCCAAACAAACAATAGTAATCGGGGACAATGAGCTTGATGAGGGAATGATTACCATTAAAAACATGAGTACCTCAGAACAAAGATTAATCCCAATTGATAATATAATTGATGAATTGATAAAATAACAAGAATTGGAGAAATGTATGAGTAATGTGTTTAAAAGAACCCATATGTGTGGTGTTTTAAGAGCTGAAAATATAGATAATGAAGTAATCCTTAATGGTTGGATACAAAAAAGAAGAAATCTGGGTGGCCTTATTTTTTGCGATGTCAGAGATAAAACAGGAATTGTACAGGTTGTCTTTGACGATAAAATCCCGGCTGAACTCTTTGAGAAAGCAGATGGTTTAAGAGGAGAATATGTTGTTGGAATTAAGGGAACTGTTAAGGAAAGACATTCAAAAAACCTTGAAATTCCAACAGGAGAAATTGAAATATTTGCAAATGATTTGATTATATATTCAGAAGCGGAAACGCCGCCAATATATATTAAAGATGATGATAACGTGGATGAAAACCTTAGGCTTAAATATAGATATTTAGATTTAAGAAAAAATAAGATGCAGAAAAATTTGACCTTTAGACATAATATTACTAAAGCTACAAGGGAATATTTTGATTCACAAGGCTTTACCGAAGTTGAAACACCGATGCTTATTAATCCAACACCAGAAGGCGCAAGAGATTATCTCGTACCAAGTAGAGTTCATCCTGGTGAGTTCTATGCACTGCCACAATCCCCGCAGATGTTTAAACAGCTGCTGATGGTTGGTGGTACAGACAAATACATGCAAATCGTTAAATGCTTTAGAGATGAAGATTTAAGAGCGGACAGACAACCAGAATTCACCCAGATCGATTTGGAGATGTCATTTGTGGATGTGGATGATATTCTAGAAGTTCAAGAAGGATTTTTAAAAAAACTATTCAAAGATATTATGAAAGTTGACATTATCACGCCATTACCTAGAATACCATTTGATGAGGCAATGGAACGTTACGGGAGCGATAAGCCTGATACTCGCTTTGGCTTTGAACTGAAAAAATTAAATGAACAAGTTTCCGAATCCACATTTCCTGTTTTTTTAGGTGCGCTTGCAGCAGGCGGGGACGTTAGGGGGATCAATATTGAAGGTGGCGCTGACCAATTTAGCAGAAAAGACATTGATAAATTCCAGGAATCTACTAAATCATTCGGAGCAAAAGGGCTTGTGTGGATTAAAGTTGGGGTTGACGAAATAACTTCTTCTGTAAACAAATTTTTCAATCAAGATCAGTTGAAAGACCTTATTTCAGTGTTTTTAGCTAAACCTGGAGATCTAATATTAATCGTAGCAGACAAACCAAAAGTTGTATTTGACAGTTTGGGCTTTTTAAGGAGAGACATCGCTAACAAAATGGGGCTCCTTGATGATTCCAAATACAATTTACTATGGGTTGTGGATTTCCCTTTATATGAATTTGATGAAGAAACCAATAAATACTTTGCAATGCATCATCCATTCACTTCTCCAAGAATTGAAGATATTCCTATGCTTGATACAGACCCTGGCAAAGTAAAGGCAAAAGCATATGATATAATATTAAATGGAGTAGAGCTTGGCGGAGGAAGCATTAGAATCCATGATAAGAATCTGCAAAGGAAAATGTTCAATGTCCTCGGATTGTCTGATGAGGAATGTCAACGTAAGTTTGGATTCCTGCTGGAAGCCTTTAAATATGGGACTCCTCCTCATGGAGGTTTGGCATATGGACTTGACAGACTGGTAATGCTACTTTCTGGAGAGCATAGCATCCGAGAGGTGATGGCTTTCCCTAAGAATCAGTCAGCACAATGTATGGTAAGCGAAGCACCTTCTATAGCCTCTGACGAACAATTGGAAGAGCTGGGAATTAAACTGAGGGTTTTATGAAAATCGGAATACTTGGTGGAACTTTTGATCCTGTGCATTTTGGCCATTTAACTATAGCAAAACAGGCGATAGAAGAGTTGGGGCTTGATAAATTAATTGTTGTTCCAGCAAACCTTCAGCCATTTAAACTGGATGTTTCGGTAACAATTGGCAAGCATCGAATTGAAATGTTAAAACTTGCTTTTGAAGGCGTTGAAAAGGTGACTGTTTCTGACTATGAACTTACTCAAAACGAAGTGTCTTATACTATAAACACTTTAAATGCCTTTAAAAAAGAATACTTTGACAGTGAAATTTGGTTTTTGTTAGGAACTGATTCTTTCCTAAAAATAGAAATCTGGAAAAATGCTAAAGACCTGTTGTCCCAATTCAATTTGATTGTGGGAGCAAGACCCGGGTATAAACAAATAGAATTAGAAAAGCAAATCAAACATTTACAAAACACTTACGGGACTACTATTTGTATGCTAAAAAATAAACGACTTGATATTTCCTCGACTGATATCAAAAAAGAAATCAACCAAGGGAATCCGATCAAGGAATTTGTTCCTTTAGCGGTAGAAAGGTACATAACTGAATATGCGCTCTATAAATAGTTATATAGAAAGAAATTTCACCGAAAAGAGAAAACTGCATACGTTTGCGGTTTGTGACCTTGCAATTAAACTGGCAGACCATTATGGAATAGAAAAGGGAAATGTTAAAACCGCTGCTCTTTTTCATGATATGTTTAGAGGTGTCCCGGAGCAGTCATTAAACTGTTATGTGACTCATCTTGGCTTGGACTCAAAATACTTGAATAATCCAAATCTGGCACATGGTAAAATTGCTGCAGTCGTGATGGAAAGAGATTATGGTATTACAGACAGAGATGTTATTAATGCAGTAAGCTATCATACTACGGGAAGAGAAGCAATGTCGGAAGTAGAAAAAATCATATACATTGCTGATGCCACTGAGCCTAACAGAATTTATCCAAGCGTTGATATGCTGAGAAAATTATCATTTAATAATTTAGATAAAGCAGTTTTAGAATCTTTAAAGCATACAATTAAATATATTGAAGAAAGAGGACTTTATCTTGATAATGATACAGTTCTAGCAAAAGATTATTACATGAAGAAGGAGAGAATGAATGAATAGTAGAGAAATGGCGATATTAGCAGCTAAAACATTAGACAGCAAGAAGGCTTTAGACATCATTTGCCTTGATATTGAATCAAAATCATCAATTGCCGATTATTTCATATTGGCATCGGGAGGTTCCGAAAGGCAGATTAAGGCTCTTTCAGAAGAGGTGGATGATCAGTTTGCAAAGGAAGGTCTTATAGTCAAAAGTATTGAAGGAAAAGCCAGTTCTGGTTGGATATTGCTGGATTATGGGGATATTATTGTAAGTGTTCTCACTATTGAAATGAGAGAAAAATATAATATAGAAAAAGTATGGGGCGACTGTGAAATACTAAACTGGGAGGAATAGAATGTTAGAAAGATATGATTTCGCTGAAATTGAAAAAAAATGGCAAAAATCCTGGGAAGATCAGGAAACCTTTAAGACAGTTGAAGATGAAAGTAAGGAAAAGTATTACGTTCTGGAAATGTTTCCTTATCCGTCAGGCAAACTTCATATGGGACATGTCAGGAATTATTCCATTGGCGATGTAATCGCTCGATTTAAAACAATGAATAATTTTAATGTTCTTCATCCAATGGGATGGGATTCCTTTGGGCTTCCTGCAGAAAATGCAGCGATTAAAAATGGGATTCATCCAAACCTTTGGACTTGGGCCAATATAGATGAGATGAGAAGCCAGTTAAAAGAATTAGGATTGTCTTATGACTGGAGTAGGGAGGTTGCCACTTGTCATCCTGACTATTATAAATGGATGCAATGGATATTTGTTCAATTTTTCAAAAAAGGGCTGGCTTACAAAAAGGAAAACCCCGTTAACTGGTGTCCAAGTTGTCAAACTGTACTTGCAAATGAGCAAGTGGTTGATGGAGGTTGCGAAAGATGCGGAACACTAGTTGGCAAAAAAGAGCTTTCTCAATGGTATTTTAAGATAACTGATTATGCCGACAGACTTCTGGATAATCTAGACAATCTAGATGGATGGCCTAATAAAGTTAAAATCATGCAAAAGAATTGGATTGGCAGAAGCATTGGTGCTGAAGTTGATTTTGATATTGTTGGTTTTGACAAAAAGATGAAGATCTTCACAACAAGGCCTGATACTTTATATGGAGTGACTTACATGGTTCTTGCCCCTGAACACCCTTTCGTGAATGAATTGGTTTCCGGCTCAGAAAAAGAAGCTGAAATTAAAGCCTTCAATGAAAAACTACATCAAATGTCGGATATCGAACGTACATCAACAACTCTTGAAAAAGAAGGGGTATTTACAGGTCGATATTGTATTAATCCATTAAATAATAAGGAAGTTCCAATATTCATTGCCAATTACGTTCTAATGGATTATGGTACTGGAGCCATTATGGCGGTTCCTGCTCATGACCAAAGAGACTTTGACTTTGCAGTCAAATATAATTTGGAGATTATCCCTGTCGTTGAAACAAATGACCCTAATATAGATATGTTGAATTTAAAGGAAGCTTTTATTGCCGAAGGTAATATGATTAATTCTGATAAGTTTAATGGGATGAACAATAAAGTAGCTATTGCCAAGTTTATTGAATATCTGGAAGAAAATAAAATTGGAAAAAAATCCATAAACTATAGACTAAGAGACTGGCTTATTTCAAGACAACGTTATTGGGGGACACCAATTCCAATGATTCATTGTGACAAATGTGGATGGGTTCCTGAAAAAGAAGAAAACCTTCCAGTTTTACTTCCTACAGATGTTGAATTTACAGGCAAAGGAGAATCACCTTTAACAACCAGTAAAACTTTTGGAGAAACAGCTTGCCCAGAATGCGGCGGGTTAGCTCATAGAGAATTAGACACAATGGATACATTTCTAGATTCTTCCTGGTATTTTTTAAGATATACAGATCCTAAAAACCAAGAAAAAGCCTGGGATTTCAAAAATCAAAAATATTGGATGAACGTTGATCAATACATTGGTGGTGTAGAACATGCAATTCTTCACCTAATGTACTCAAGATTTTTTCAAATGGCCCTATATGATCTTGGTTTCGTAAGTAATGAGGAGCCGTTCAAGAATCTTCTGACCCAAGGAATGGTCATTAAAGACGGTAAAAAAATGTCAAAATCAATTGGTAATGTCGTAAGCCCTGATTTAATAATCAGTAAATACGGTGCAGATACTGCTCGATTGTTCATCTTGTTTGCATCACCGCCAGAAAAGGAATTGGACTGGTCAGATGCGGGAGTGGAGGGCAGCTTTAGATTTTTAAACAGAGTTCATAGACTTGTATATGAGTTGTCAGCAATTGTTCCTGCAGCACCAAAAACATACATACTTGAAACGGAAGCGGATAAGAATTTAGCTTATGTGATGAATGGTACAGTAAAAAAAGTTTCTGAAGATGTTGGTGGAAGATTTAATTTCAATACAGCAATCAGTTCTATTATGGAACTTGTGAACGAGATGTACAAATATAAAGAAGGCGACGATATCAACCTTGGGCTGCTAAAGGTCTGTGTTGAAAATCTCGTTTTAATTCTTTCACCGTTTACTCCACATATTTGTGAAGAAATGTGGCAGCATCTTGGAAATAATGAATCGGTTTATAAAACAAACTGGCCTGTATATGATGAAGAAGCCTTGATAAAAGATACAGTTGAAATTGTAATTCAAGTTAATGGTAAAGTTAAAGAAAAGCTTAACATAACAAACAACCTTGATAAATCAACGTTTGAAAGAATTGTAATGGAAAATGAAAAAGTAATGGCTATTATAAGTGGCAAGGATGTAATAAAAATAATTGCAGTCCCAAACAAGCTGATTAATATAGTAGTTAAATAATGAACAGGAGACAAAATGAAAACAAATTTTAAGAAAAAAGGAGAAAATTCACTTCGGGTAATTCCATTAGGTGGTCTGAACGAGATCGGAAAAAACATGACCGTTCTGGAATATAAAGATGAAATCTTAATAATTGACTGTGGGCTTTCTTTTCCTGATGATGAAATGTATGGGATAGACATTGTACTGCCAGATTTTACATATTTAATTAAGAACGCCTCTAAAATCAAAGGAATAGTTATCACCCATGGACATGAGGATCATATTGGCGGAATACCATTTTTTCTAAAACATATAAATGTGCCAATTTATGGAACCAGACTTCCTTTAGGTTTAATTGGAAACAAACTTAAGGAACATAGACTGACCGCCAATTTAAATGTCATAAAAGCAGGAGACACATTTAAACTGGGCTGTTTTAAAGTGGAAACAATCAGGACCACCCATTCCATTGTGGATTCCATTTGCTTATCCATAGAAACTCCAGTAGGTGTCGTCTTTCATACTGGAGATTTTAAGATTGATTACACACCGCTAGATGGAGAACCTATTGATTTCCACAGACTTGCTGAAATTGGCAAGAAAGGTGTTTTATTAATGCTGGCAGACAGTACAAACGCCATCAGGGCAGGGTTTACAGCCTCAGAAAAAATAGTGGGCAAAGCTCTTGAAAGCATATTCCGTGATTCAACAACAAGAATCATTGTTGCAACCTTCTCGTCTAATGTTCACCGGGTTCAGAGAATCGTTGACAATGCGGTGATGTTTGACAGACGTGTAGCTATTTCTGGGCGCAGCATGGTTAATGTTGTTAATCTCGCGATGGAATTAGGCTATTTGAAAATTCCAGCTGGTGTACTCATTGATATTAATAAGATTAGAGGAATTCCTGATAAAAACATAGTAATAGTAACGACTGGAAGCCAGGGCGAACCAATGGCAGCACTTTCCAGAATGGCGGCAGGTGATCATAAGGCGATTCAAATCAAAAAAGGTGACATGGTTATATTGTCCTCAAGTCCTATTCCAGGTAATGAAAAAACTGTTTCTAACATTGTCAACAAGCTGTTTGAAAAAGGAGCGCAGGTAATTTATTCTGACATTGCAGATATCCACGTATCAGGGCATGCCTGTGAAGAAGAGCTCAAGCTTATGCATGTTCTTATAAAACCAAAGTTTTTCATGCCGGTTCATGGTGAATACAGACATTTGATGGCTCATGCAGCAATTGCTGAAAATTTAGGACAAAAACCTGAAAATGTGTTTATATTAAATAATGGGAAAGTTTTGAATCTAACTGCAAACAGTGCTTTCATCACTCATGAAGATATACCATCAGAACCGGTACTTGTTGATGGTCTTGGTGTTGGTGATGTTGGAAATATAGTACTAAGAGACAGAAAACTTCTTTCCGAATCCGGGCTCATCATTGTGGTTGCTGCAATTGACAGGGCCACGGGAGAAATATGCTCTGGCCCTGATATTATCTCAAGAGGTTTTGTATACGTCAGAGAGAATGAAGATCTTATTGAGGAAGCAAGAGTAGTCGTTTGTAAAGCTTTAGATAAATGTGTAGATGGGAATATCAGAGAATGGAATGCTTTGAAATCTGCAGTCAGGGATTCACTTAGAAGTTTTATCTATGAAAAAACTAAGAGAAGCCCAGTAATTTTACCGATATTTTTAGAAGTGTAAAAGCTGAAAACAGCTGAATAATGAAAGGAATTAAAATAGTATGAATGTATATGATGCAGCCCACAATTTGGCAAAATCTATAAAGGAATCAGAGGAATATATCCAGTATGAAGAAATTAAAAATTCGGTTTCTGGAAATGATGAACTTTCTGGAATGCTGAATGATTTTCAAGCCAAACAATTTGAAATTCAGGCAAAACAAATGACAGGTGAGGAAATTGGGGAAGAAATGATGGGACAAATCCAATCTCTTTATGGAATAATGATGCAGGACCCAACTGCAGCCCAATATCTTCAGGCGGAAATTAGATTTTCCCTCATGATGAATGATATCTATAAAATTTTAGGAGATGTGATTAGCCTTGGAAACAACCAACCAACAGAATAATTTAATAAAAACACCTGAACAGATTTTAAACATTATGAAAGCTTCAGCTATGGGAGATATGTGTTTTTCTCATATGCTTGGGTACATTAAAACAGGAATGACTGAAATGCAGGTTGCCAATGAAATTGAACGTACTTTGCTTTCATTGGGTGCAGAAGGTTTATCCTTCACAACCATTTGTGTTTCAGGCGACCGAACTGCATTTCCACATGGAGAACCTTCAGAAAAAATCATAGAAGAAGGTGATTTCATTACAATGGATTTCGGCGCAGTCGTAAACGGATATTGCGGAGATATGACTAGAACTGTAGCAATGGGCAAGGTAACTAATGAGCAAAGAAAAGTATATAATATAGTTTTAGCTGCTCAGCTGGCAGGCATCGATTCAATCAAGGCAGGGGTATCCTGTTTTGATGTGGATAAAGCAGCCAGAGATATTATTGTTGAAGCTGGTTACGGGGAATATTATGTACATGGAACCGGCCATGGTGTTGGAACTCAAGTCCATGAAGCGCCAACACTTAATAGTAAAAGTGACGAAATACTGGAAGAATTTATGCCGGTTACAATTGAACCTGGTATTTATATGCCCGAAAAATTTGGGGTTCGAATTGAGGACTTGGCAATTGTTACAAAATTTGGTATAATTAATACCGTAAATTCCAGTAAAGATTTAATTATTCTTTAACCTGGTTTAATAAGAATAAAGGATGGAGAGAGATTATGATATATGCAAGCGACTTTAGAAAAGGGATTACCTTTGACATGAATGGTGAACCACATGTTGTTATAGACTTCCAGCATGTTAAACCAGGCAAAGGGGCTGCTTTTGTAAGAACTAAGTACAAAAACATTCTTACCGGTGCAACAAGAGAAGAGGCTTTTAACCCTAATGATAAGTTCCCGAAGGCTCATATTGAAACGAAAACAATGCAGTATCTGTATAATGATGGTGAACTATACTATTTCATGGATTTGGAAAATTTTGAACAGGTTCCTATAATGTATGAACAGGTAGAAGATGCTATTAAATATTTAAGAGAAAATGACGAAGCTACCATTAAATTTTATAAAGATACCGCATTCCTTGTGGAAGCATCAAACTTCGTTAATTTAATGGTTACAGAAACGGAACCTGGTGTAAAGGGTGATACGGCGACAAATGTGACAAAGGCCGCTACTGTAGAAACGGGTGCGGTTGTTCAGGTTCCAATTTTTATTGAAGAAGGTGAAATTATTCAAATTGATACAAGAACAGGCGATTATTTAGGCAGATCGAAATAATGAACTAAAACGATTAATATTATAAGGGGGGCGTGTTACACGTCCCTTTTAGAAAATGAGGTGAAAATGTCAGGGAAAAGAAAAACAAATAAAATAGTTAAATTTTCTATTGCGGTTTTTATTATTTTAATAATTGGAGTAATCGTTTTTAAAGTTGCCATGTCTAATGCGGTTGAACCTTATGATTCAACCGACAGTACAAAGGTGATTGTTACTGTTCCAATGGGTTCCAGCACACCTCAAATTGCAGCAATATTAGAGAAAAACGGAATAATAGGGAATGTAGATAATTTCAAACTAGTATCTAAAATCACTGGAAATAATGGAAAATATAAAGCAGGCACTTATGCTCTTTCTCCTTCTATGAATTTAGATGAAATAATGAAAAAACTGCAGTCAGGAATATCTGTTGCCAATATGATTACAATTCCAGAAGGCTACACAATTGAACAGGTTGTAGGCATCTTAGATAAAGCCGGGTTTATTGATAAGGCAGTATTTTTGTATGAACTGGAAAATGGCGACTTTAAACAAAAATTTATTGAGTTTTTGCCTGAGGGTCCTAATCGACTAGAGGGATTTTTATTTCCGGAAACCTATGATATCCCAGTAAATGTGTCAGAATATGATATAATTAACATCATGCTAAATCAGTTTGATAAGTTATATACAGATAAATATTATGCAAGAGCAAGCGAACTCGGTTTAAATATTAATGAGGTCATTACGATTGCTTCAATGATAGAAAGAGAAGCAGCCGTCAATGAAGACCGTCCTAAAGTAGCCAGTGTTATATTTAACAGACTGGAACAAAGTATGCCTCTTCAATTCTGTTCAACTGTACAATATGTACTTGGTGACCCAAAAGCTAGACTTTCCTATGAAGACACACAAGTAAATTCGGAATATAACACCTATATAAACGCTGGACTCCCTCCCGGACCTATCTGTTCGCCTGGATTGGAATCAATAAAAGCAGCACTACACCCGGAAGAAACTGAATATTTATATTTTGTTGTCGATCCAGACGGAAAGAGAACACATCAATTTGCTAAAACATATGATGAATTTTTAAAGTATAAAAAAGAGTATACAGATTCACTATAGAAGGAACGACATGAATATAATTAATGAAAAAGTTGTAGAATATCTGGATGGACAATATAAAACCTTAAGGCCTGAACTTTTTGTAATAAGGAAGTATGCTGAACAAAATCATATACCAATTATTCTTAAAGACACAGAAACCTTAATTATTAGTCTTTTGAAAGTTAAGAAGCCTAAAAGAATACTCGAAATTGGTACAGCTATAGGTTACTCCGCCTCTTGCTTTGCAGAAGTTTGCAAAACAACTGAAATTGTTACAATAGAAAGTAATATGGAGTCAAAGAATATTGCTGTAAAAAATATCGACATGCTTGGGTACAAAAATCAGATTACGGTTTTATTTGGAAATGCGACCGATGTTTTGAAAGATATGGAAATAAGTGAAAAATTCGATTTCATTTTTATTGATGCAGGGAAAAGTCATTACAAGGATTTTTTCGACGAAGCATTAAAACATTGCGAGCAGGAAGCTTTAATCATTTCCGACAATGTTTTATTAAACGCAAAGACAGTATCTGACGAATATGATCCACGTTCAAAATACAAAACAAACATTAAAAAAATGAGAGAGTTTTTAGAATATATTACTAACTTAGAAAACATATACACAGCAGTGATCCCCGTTGGAGACGGGTTAGCTGTAAGTGTTTTAGGGGATATGAATGATTAAAATAGAGCTGCTTGCTCCGGCTGGCGATTTCGAAAAATTAATGACAGCTATAAATTATGGCGCCGATGCTGTCTATTTTGGCGGTGAACTTTTTAGTCTAAGGGCAGGAGCCGGCAATTTTTCTCTCGAAGACATGGCAAAAGGAGTGGCATATGCGCATTCAAAAAACAAAAAAGCCTATCTGGCTTTAAATATTTTTGCACATAATGAGGATATTTCAACATTGACGGCTTATTTGACAAGTTTGAAACCGATTCCAATTGATGCTTTTATTGTATCTGACCCGGGGATTGTAATGTTGATTAAGTCAATTCTGCCCAATGCCGAATTACATTTGAGCACGCAGGCAAATATGACGAATTATATGACAGCAAATTTTTGGTATAATCAGGGTATTAAAAGAATTGTCATAGCAAGAGAACTAACCTTTAAGGAAATTTATGAATTGAAAAATGAAATACCAGAAGATATGGATATTGAAGCGTTTGTTCAAGGGGCAATGTGTATATCTTATTCTGGCAGATGTCTGCTTAGTAACTTTATGGTAGAAAGGGATGCGAACAGAGGTGCCTGTGCTCATCCCTGCAGATGGAAATACAGCCTTGTTGAAGAAAAAAGACCAGGTGAATATTTCCCGATTGAAGAAGATGATCGGGGTACTTATATTTTGAATTCCAGAGACTTATGTATGCTTGAGTATATTCCTGAATTAGTAACTTCCGGGATAACTTCCTTCAAAATTGAAGGCCGAATGAAAAGCGCATTTTACGTTGCAACGGTGGTTGGGGCCTATCGAAAAGCTATTGACTCCTATCTTGATAACCCTGAAAACTATATCTTCAAAGAAGAATGGATGATTGAATTAAAAAAAGTCAGCCATCGGGAATTCACAACCGGTTTTTATTTTAACAAACCAACAAATAAAGATCAGAATTATCAAACGAGTGCATATACCAGAGAATATTCATTTATAGGTGTTGTAAAGTCTTATGATGAAATATCAAAGATTGCTGTCGTAGAGCAAAGAAACAAAATGAGCATTGGAGATGAAATAGAAGTCTTTGGTCCATATACTGATTTTTTCACTCAAAAATTAGATATGCTTGAAAATGAAAATGGAGAATCAATGCAATCTGCGCCACATGCGCAGCAGATTGTCAGAATAAAAATGATTAAACCCGTTAAAGAAGGTTTTCTTCTTAGAAAATCTAAATGAATACAGGAGAATTTGAAATGACTAACACCCCTGATCCCAGTTTGCCTATTGGCTTGTTTCTGATAATTATCATACTGCTTCTACTATTAAATGCCTTTTTTGCTGCAATTAAAGTTTCTATTTCAACAGTAAATAGAAACAAAATTAAAAATCTTGCAAAAGAAGGGAATAGTAAAGCCATATCTTTAATGAAAATCCTTGATCAGCCAGATAAAGTCAGGACAAGTATACAAAATCTGATTACCATGGGTGGATTTATTGCAAGCGCTTTGACTGCAATTGGTATAGCAAATGTTCTTGGCAATTATTTTTTGGAAAACAATGTATTGTTTGGCAGTGAACTGGCAGTTTTAGTCAGTACTTCAATATTAATATATATTAATATTGTATTCTTCGAAATATTCCCTAAAAGGCTGGCAATAAATCATGCTGAGGTTATCGCCTTGAATTTGTCAAAACCCATATTGTTTCTTACGAAACTGGTCTCTCCTTTTAACTGGCTATTATTGAAATCCGTGAATTGTCTGCTTCGAATAACTAGGCAAAAAATTGAAGTCGATGAAGAAGAATTTTCTGAAGATGATGTCAGATCAATGCTTGATGTGGGCCAAGAAACAGGTGTACTGAACGAACAGGGTAAGCGTATGATAAATAGTATTTTTGCCTTTGATGATAAGGTTGCATATGAAATAATGACCCCAAGAACGGATGTGTTCTATATCGATGTAAATGACCCTTCGGAAGAATATTTAGAAGAACTTATGGAACTCAGATATTCCAGAATTCCTGTTTACGATGATGACTCGGATAATATTATTGGTATCATTAATATTAAGGATTATCTGATAAAAGCTCGAGAATTAGGTTTTGAAAATGTGGATTTAAGGGAAATCCTCAGAAAACCATATTTTGTACCTGAAACAAAAAATCTCGAAACCCTGTTTTTCGATTTACAAACTTCAAAGCAGCATATTGCTATTTTAATAGATGAGTATGGAGGCTTCTCAGGGATTGTAACGATGGAGGACCTTATAGAAGAGATTGTTGGTGAAATTGATGATGAGTATGATCAAGTACAAAAGGAAATAGAAATAATAAATGGCAACACCTTTAGGATAAGTGGTTTTATGTCATTAGATGATTTAAATAAAGAACTGCATATAAGTTTACACTCTGACAACAGTGAAACAATAGGTGGTTTAATCATTGATATTCTTGGTGAAATCCCAGACAACGATGATCATGAGGAACGTATTATTGAGTATAATAATTGTATATTCACAATAGAATCCATAAAGGAAAGAAGAATTGAAACAATCAGACTTCATATACTCTCTAAAGAAGAAGAAGAACTTAAGCAGGAAAGTATATTGGAGTAGCAGGAAACATTTTGGAATAGTTTTAAAAGAGGGTAGCCGTTCATTCTTTTGAGCGGCTTATTCATTGCTTTTTCTTGTATTTGCCATTAGATTTTGATATAATAAATTGTTAAAGGGTAGAAGGAGAATTTATGAGCAATGATAACGAAGAAAAGCTTGGAGCCGTTAAAATATCAGATGATGTTATAGCAATTTGTGCTTTGGATTCAGCAAGAGATGTCGCAGGTTTTCGTAGTTTTGTTCGAAAAGGAATTAAAATCAATCAATTAGAAGATGGTATCTCTATGGATTTATATATTCTGGTGGATTATGGGTTTAAAATACCAGAGGTTGCCTGGAATCTTCAAAATAAAGTTAAACAAGATATAGAAGACTCTTTTGAGTTAATTATAAAATCGGTAAATATTCATGTGCAAGGTGTGCATTTTTTAGAGGAGGAATAAGCATGGTTAGAGGAGAGGCTAGAGAACTGGTCATGAAATTAATATTTCAAATGGAAGCTCAGAATGATTACAGCACCTGCATCAGAGATAAATTTTACAAGGAATATGCTGAAGGGGAATCGCAGAAAGAATATATGAATGGTCTGTTGAATTCAATTATTGAAAACAGGGAAGTCATTGACAGTGCAATTGATAAATATAGCACTAACTGGAATATAAGAAGAATGGCTAAGGTTGATCTGGCTATAACCCGGCTTGCAGTTGCAGAAATAATGATTCTTGAAGATGTCCCTGATTCTGTTGCTATTAATGAAGCAGTGAACATTGCAAAAAAATACAGTACTGAAGAGTCCAGCAAATTCATAAACGGGATTCTAGGAAAAATAGAAAAAGAAAAAAATGCAAACTAACAGACATATTCTGGGAATTGATACCAGCAATTATAAAACTTCAGTAGCTGTTACTGACAGTGAAGGGAATATTATTTGCGATTTTAGAAAGCTTCTCCAGATTAAGAAGGGAGATAAAGGGTTAAGACAATCAGACGCCTTCTTTCAACATATAAATAATCTGCCTGAAATGATAGAGAAGGCTATGTCAAGCTACGAATTTAAAAATATTGCTGCGGTTTCTGTGTCTACAAGACCTAGACCCGTATTAGATTCTTATATGCCGGTTTTTAAAGCAGGTGAATCAATCGGTAAAAGCATTGCCGCATCCTTAGGAGTTGATTTATTAAGATTTTCTCATCAAGAAGGTCATATAGAAGCAGTAAAATATTATTCTCGGTTAAAAAACGAAACGGATTTTTTATGCTTCCATTTATCTGGCGGGACATGCGAATTATTAAAAATAGGAAACAGTGAAATTGAAATCATTGGAGGTTCAAAGGATATTTCTTTTGGCCAGTTGCTGGATCGGATTGGCGTCGGCATGGGATTTGATTTTCCAGCCGGAGAAGAATTAGATAAAATTGCGATTTCTGGTCCCAAAAGTAATATAATAAAAAAAATTGAACTACAAGGTCTGTATTTTAATTTATCAGGCGTAGAAACTAAATCTTTAAGAAATCTGGAGTGGTCTGGCCTCATACCTGAAGTTTTTGATAAAATTTCAGATTTGCTTGTCAGACTTTCTATAAAAGCGATGGAAGAAACTGGACTGGAAAATATTATTTTTACAGGAGGGGTTGCTGAAAGTTTATTTATTAGAGATGAAATAAAGAATAACGTTCCGGGAAAAGTTGAATTTGGAGCGAGAAATTTATCTTCAGACAATGCGATAGGGATATCACTTTTAGGGGGTAAAAGTTTATGGCAATAAAACCAATTAAAGTTTCTCAACTAAATGGGTATATTAAAAGAGTACTCCAATCGGACCCGTTATTAGGGAATGTATCAGTAATTGGAGAAGTTTCTAATTTAAAACATCACGGAAGCGGTCATATATATTTCACTTTGAAAGATGAACTGAGCAAAATCAACTGTTTTCTAGGTGCAGATCTTTTAAAAGATATACATTTTGAATTCGCTGAAGGAATGGAAATAACTGCAACAGGATATATTGCTATTTACGAACGTGGCGGGACCTATTCACTGAATATCAGAGATATTCAAGTTGAAGGCATAGGGAATTTAAGCGTGGCTTTTGAAAAGCTAAAAGAAAAACTTGCAAAAGAAGGTCTGTTTGATGAAAAGCAAAAAAAATCGATATCATTATTTCCTCATAATATTGCTCTCGTAACATCAGAAACTGGAGCTGCAGTTAAGGATATAATTAAAATTATTAAAAACAGGAATAATATTGTAAATGTAATGATTTTTCCTGTCCTTGTGCAGGGGCCCAACGCGGCGGGAGAAATATCAGAAGCTATTTACAAAGTTAACGAACTTTACCCGCAGACAGATACCATAATCATTGGGAGAGGTGGAGGATCAATTGAAGAACTTTGGGCTTTTAACGAAGAAATCGTTGCCAGAAGCATATTTGCTTCAAAGATACCGATAATTTCTGCTGTTGGCCATGAGATTGATTTTACAATTTCAGATTTTGTGGCTGATAAAAGGGCAGAAACACCTACCGCTGCCGCGCAAATGGCAGTTCCGGACATCAGTGAACTTAAAGAATATATCTTTACTGTAAAAGATTCTATTCATCATCTGCTCGGTAATAAAATGAGATATTACGAAATGTCAGTTGCACAGTACAACGTATTATCACTTAGAGCCGGCCTTGCCGACAGAATAGATAATGCAATTTATAAATCTGATCATTTAAAGAAGGAAATGGAAAACAAGGTACTCTCCATTCTAAGTGAATATAAAAATACAGTCGAAATGTCAAAACAAATGCTGGAGTCATTAAATCCGACAGATATTCTAAGAAGAGGTTATGTAGCAATTACCGACAGAAATGGTCTCATAATATCTTCCGTAGAATATTTTAATAAAGGAGACAGCCTAACCGCATCATTTATCGATGGTGTGATGGATTGCCGGGTAGAAGAGATTAGAGGTGAAAATATTGGAGAAAAATAAGGAGCTGTCATTTGAGGAAGCATTGAAACAATTGGAATCATCGGCAGAAAAGTTGAAAAAAGATGGCATTACTCTGGAAGATGCAATGAAAAGCTATGAGGAAGGGTTAAAATACTATAAACAGTGTTCTGAAATATTAAACGATGCGAAACAGAAAATAGAGATTATTTCTAATTAAACAGTTTAGGAGATATATTATGGATAATATTGATTTTTATAAGTATAAAGATTTAGTGGAATTACACATATTAGATTTTTTACCTGAAGTTGACTATAAAAGCATTACCGTTTACGAAGCAATGAAATACAGCGTAACGGCTGGTGGCAAAAGGCTTAGACCTTCTTTACTGCTTGCTGCATGTGAATTTGCAGGTGGTGATATAAAAAATGCTATTCCATATGCCTGTGCCGCAGAATATATTCAGACTTATTCTTTGATACACGACGATTTACCTGCAATGGATAATGATGATATTAGAAGAGGATTACCAACTAATCATAAGGTTTATGGGGAAGCAACAGCAATCCTGGCTGGCGATGGGCTTTTAACATCTGCATTTGAAGCAATGAATAAAGATATGCTTTTATATTTTGACAGTGACATGCAATTAAAAAGAAGAGTGAAGGCCTCTTACGAACTTGCTAAAGGAGCTGGATGCAAAGGCATGATTGCAGGTCAGATTGCTGATATTGAAGCTGTAAACAAACAATGTTCAAAAGAAATGCTTGATTATATTAATATTAACAAAACTGCAGCACTAATTGTTGCTTCTATCCGGGCAGGTGCTCATTTAGGAGGCGCAAACGAGAAAATGTTAAGGGACTTAACTGATTATGCGGAATTCCTGGGACTGGCTTTCCAGATAAAAGATGATCTATTGGACGTGACTGGTATTGAAACAGATATGGGCAAAATGCCGGGCGTAGACAAAATAATGAACAAATCTACTTATCCCGGATGCTATGGGATTGAAGCTTCAAAAACAAAGTTAAAAGAATTAACAGAAAATGCTATCGCGGTATTAGAACCCTATTATGATGAAGCTGAATTTTTCACAAACCTAGCGAATGAACTTTTAGTCAGGATAAAATAACAACTTGAAGGAGCAGAATAATGCTAAAGAAAAAATTAACAGAGTACAATTTTCCTGAGGATTTGAAGAAAATGACAGAAAAGGAACTTGAACTCTTACCATATGAAATCAGAGATTATTTAATCGAAAACGTTTCAAAAACAGGAGGTCACCTCGCATCAAATCTAGGTGTTGTTGAATTAACCATTGCCATCCACAAGGTATTTGAAAGCCCAACTGATAAAATCATTTGGGATGTAGGGCATCAGTCATACATCCATAAAATATTAACAGGCAGAGCTGCTGATATGTGTACTATCCGGGCCTATGAAGGAATGAGCGGATTTCCTAAAAGAGATGAAAGCGTTCATGACTGTTTTGAAACAGGCCATAGCAGTACTTCCATTTCTGCAGCAACAGGTTTTGCTGTGGCAAGAGATTTAGCCGGCAAAAATCATGAAATTATCGCAGTAATAGGCGATGGTGCTCTTACAGGTGGACTTGCCTATGAAGGTTTGAATAACGCTGGAGATTCAAAGTCAAAGATGATCGTCATTCTAAATGATAACGGCATGTCAATTAACAAAAGCACTGGTGCTATAGCAAGACATTTGTCAAAACTAAGATTATCAACAACATATCTTGATTTAAAAAAACAGTTAAAGAAAACATTAAAAGGTATTCCATGTGTTGGCGAAGGCATTTATACGGGAGTTGAACTCCTTAGAGATTCGATTAAATATGCAATTATACAGGGTGCCATTTTTGAAGAGTTTGGGTTTAAGTATATAGGACCTATCGACGGGCATAAACTGAACGACCTTATCGAAACCTTAACCTTAGCTAAAACAATGGAGGGCCCTGTTCTTATTCATGTATTAACAACAAAAGGAAAAGGCTATAAAAATGCCGAAAATAATCCTAATAAATTTCATGGAATTGGCCCTTTTGATCCAACAACAGGCGTTCAGCTGAGCTCGACATCAGAGGAATCATTTTCGCAGGTTTTTGGAAACAAAATACAACAATTAGCCGCAAAGGATGATAAAATCGTTGTAGTTTGCGCTGCGATGTCAGATGGAACAGGTTTAGAAAAATTCAGGGAAGAATTCCCTGATAGAATTTTTGATGTTGGTATAGCCGAAGCACATGCTGTTACTTTTGCAGCAGGTCTTGCACAAGGAGGGTTGAAACCTGTAGTCGCGATTTATTCAACCTTTCTTCAAAGAGCATATGACCAGATTCTGATGGATGTATGCCTCCAAAACTTACCGGTAATATTTGCAATAGACAGAGCTGGCAATGTGGGACAGGATGGAGAAACACATCATGGTATATTTGATTTATCTTATCTGGAGCATATGCCTAATTTGACTATACTTGCGCCAAAGGATGGCCAGGAACTGTCAGAAATGATGGAGTATGCCATCAGCCTCAATGGACCATGCGCAATCAGATATCCAAGAGGTACTGCCTCAGATGTAATGATTGAGCAGACCGAAGGGTCAGATGTTGAAATTTGGGCAGTTGGTAAAATGGTTTCAATTGGTGCCGATGCTTGTGAATTATTGAAAAAAATGAATATAGATGCCGGAATAATCAACGTAAAAAGAATAAAACCTTTAGATCAGGCAGGGATAATAGCCTCCACAAAAAGAGTTAAACATATTGTAACACTTGAAGATAATTCAGTAATTGGCGGATTTGGTCAGCAGCTCAGCAGTTTGCTCCTTGAAAAGGGTATTCTTGATGTAAAAGTGACAAATATTGGCTGGCCGGATAAATTTATAGAACACGGCAGTATTGATGAACTGTTTGAAAAATATGGACTAGATGCCAGGGGTGTTGCGGAAAGGATAAGGAAAGCTGTTGAAAGATAGACTAGATGTCATATTATTTAATAAAGGGCTTTTCCAGTCAAGAGAAAGAGCTAAAGCAGCCATTATGGCAGGAATTGTTTATGTTGACGGGCAAAGAATTGATAAAGCTGGAACATCTGTCAACGATTTTCAGGAATTTTATATTAAAGAAAATTTATGCCCTTATGTCAGCAGAGGCGGTTTGAAACTTGAAAAAGCTCTTGAACTATTTGATTTTTCTTTAGAAGGCATTACAGCCGTTGATATTGGTGCATCAACAGGAGGTTTTACAGACTGTATGCTTAAAAACGGAGCAAAAAAAGTTTTTGCTATTGATGTCGGTTATGGACAGCTTGATTATAAGTTAAGGAATGATCCAAGAGTCGTTAATATGGAAAAAATTAATATTCGTTATCTTGATTTAGAAACAATAGATAAAGATGTTGAATTTATAAGTATTGATGTCTCGTTTATTTCTCTTAAACTTGTTTTTCCAATTGCGGCGAATATGTTAGATGAAAAGGGAAGTTTGATTTGCCTTGTTAAACCTCAGTTTGAAGCGGGTAGAGAACAGGTTGGCAAGAAAGGCATCATTAGAGATGTAAATGTGCATAGAGAAGTGATCAATAATGTAATTGCCTATGCAGAAAGTAATGGTCTTTATCCATATGGTTTGACATTTTCACCTGTAACTGGTGCAAAAGGAAATATAGAATATTTGTTATATCTCAAAAAAAATAAATCTGATAACTTTGATGTGGCCAAAACAATCAATGACATTGTTTCCAAATCTCATCAGGAATTAGATAAACAATAACATGTTGTTTGTAGGAGGCTATATGAAACTATCTGGAAGAATTACTGAAATGAAGCAATCACCAATTAGAAAATATTATGTCTATGCTAATAAGGCAAAAGCACAGGGAAAAAAGGTATATTGTTTAAATATTGGTCAGCCTGACATCAAAACACCAAAAGCTTTTATGGAAGCAATCAGGAATTTTGACGAAGATGTGCTTGAATATGCGCCATCAGAGGGAATGCCAGAATTAATTGAATCGATATTGGGCTATTATAAACGATATGGCATGAATTATACTAAAGAAGAAGTGTTAATTACAAATGGAGGCAGCGAGGCGTTGACTTTTATTATGTCCTGTATTCTTGACGCGGGGGATGAAGTGATTATGCCTGAACCTTATTATACAAATTATGTGACTTTTATATCCATGGCTGACGGTGTTGTTAAACCGTTGACAACAAATGCAGAAAACGGGTATCATTATGCAGATAAAGATAAAATTGAAGCAGTTATTACGCCGAAAACTAAAGCATTTGTCATTGGCAATCCAGGCAATCCAACTGGAAATGTATTAACCAGGGAAGAAATAAGAATGATTTGTGATGTAGCAAAGAAATATGATTTCTTCATTATCGCAGATGAAGTATACAGAGAGTTTGTATATGACGGTAAGGATATGACTAGTTTTGGCCAGTATGAAGATGTAGCCGACAGAGTTATTATTGTAGATAGTGTTTCAAAGAGATTCAGCGCCTGCGGTGCCAGGATAGGATCAATTATCACAAAGAATTCAGAGTTGTTCAGCAATCTGCTTAAATTAGCCCAGGGAAGACTTTCTTGTTCTACTTTAGACCAAATTGGTTCTGCAGCATTATATAATTTGGAACCTTCATATTTTAATGAAGTCAAAGCAGAGTATGAACACAGACGAAATGTTGTGTATGATGAACTTTGTAAAATAAAAGGCATCGTGTGTGAAAAACCGAGTGGTGCATTTTATATTACTTGTAAATTACCCGTTGATAATGCTGAAGATTTTTTGATTTGGCTGCTGGAAAACTTTGATGATAAAGGAGAAACTGTAATGTTTTCTCCAGCAGAAGGCTTTTACGCCACGCCAGGGCTTGGAAGAAGTGAAATCAGAATAGCCTATGTTTTAAAAGAGACTGACATGTTAAGGGGTATAGAAATAATCGAATTAGGACTTGAAGCTTATAAAAAAAGATAAATAAGGAATATAGTATGGAACTTTCACCAATGATGAAACAGTATATAAGTATAAAAGAACAGTATAAAGATTGTATACTGTTCTTTCGTCTTGGAGATTTTTATGAAATGTTTTTTGAAGATGCAATCATTGCTTCAAAAGAAATGGAAATAACCCTGACAGGGAAAAACTGCGGACAAGAGGAAAGGGCACCTATGTGCGGAGTCCCTTTTCATTCATCGGATGTTTATATTGCAAAACTTATTGAAAAAGGGTACAAGGTGGCAATCTGTGAACAGATTGAAGATCCTGCCTCTGCAAAAGGTATCGTAAAGCGCGAAGTGGTTCAGGTAATTAC
>JAENWI010000370.1 GCA_016650115.1 Peptostreptococcaceae bacterium
GCTCTTTTTTTGACGAGTAGTGGTTAAAGCTTGCAACAATATCTGTGGAATCCCATTATAGGGGCCCAACATCAAAGCTGAGACCCTGTAGGTAGAGAGGCTATATGTTGTGAAGTGTTTCAATCTTTTCTGCGTACCAGAAAGCAATCAATACATGTCGCAAACAGAGCCATATAAATCAAAAATATCTCTTAACGTTCAGTTTCGCTAATTCTTTGAAAGTCTTCCATGACTTTTTGTGGATTTGCGCCATCATAGATGTTTGCTATAGCGTTGTTCAATTCAGCACCTAGAGCATTCCCCATTGGAACATCCCAAGGATACATAGCACCAGTTGAGTTACCTAATAACTTAATAATATCTGCTTGAACAGGATTAACTTCTTCTTTCGATAATTGTACTTTAGTTGTAACAATGATTCCACTTTTTGCTAATTTTTGTTGTCTTTCCTCTGAAAGCATAAACTTAAGAAAGTCTGCTGCAATTTCAGGATAATTAGAATTAGCACCAATAGACATAGATTGGTTAGGAATAATTATCCAGTGAGAATCGCTTCCCCTACCGTTTTCCATTGTTGGAAGGTTAAAGACTCCAAGATCATCCCCTAATTCTTCGTAGAACACTGGCAGAGACCATGACCCCATAAAAAACATAGCAGCTTCGCCATTATTAAAGCGAGCGATACCTTCTACAGCTGGAATTCCATTTACATTAGGTTCGAATGCACCAAGAGTGATCCATTTTTGTAATTCCTCTGCTGCTTTGACAAAAGGAGTATCTGTCCACTTTCCACGCGCACTCATGACAGTATTTTCATACATTTCAAGTCCACCAATACGTTCTGCAATCATCATGTATGGAATAGTACCTGTCCAAGGTTCTGAGTTTCCAAGACCAATAGGTATATAACCTGCTTTTCGAATTGCTGGAATTAATTCAAGAAATTCTTGATATGTTGAAGGAACTGATACACCAGCATCACGGAAAATCGCTTTGTTATAGAATATAACTTCCGTAGCTAATTCAAGTGGAATACCATAAACTTCACCGTTAAAAGTTGTTGCTTCAAGAGGACTATCTTGTAAGAAATCTCTAAATGCAGGATCTTCTTCGAAGAATGGATTCAGTGAGGCTAATCGTCCCCCTTCTGCAAAGGGTTGCATACGAGCAAGGGTCCATCCTTGTAGTATGTCAATATCATCACCAGAGGCCATTTTTGTTGTAACTTGGATAAGATAATCATCTCCTGTTGATGAACTGATTTTATCAATAAGAACGTCAGGATGAGCCTCTTGATAAAGTTTTATATTCTCGTTATGCCATTCAGTCATTGCTGAATTTCCATCATAAGGGAACATAAAAACTATTTTTTTTGGGCTTGAGGCCTTTTCCATATCTCCAGATGCAAATAATGGAGATAAAACAAATAAGCATGCAACAAACAACACTAATAGAGTAATGTTTCTTTTCATTCGAACACTCCTTTTTAATTGAATCAATAATGATTAAATTATCTGACTTAGTAATCTTATGCCATGTATTTACATTTGTCAAGTTTTAATTGATTTATATCA
>JAENWI010000357.1 GCA_016650115.1 Peptostreptococcaceae bacterium
GCAACTGTGCTAAAATAGCATTACTAAAATAAACTAATTGATCCTATCCTTTACAAAAGGGATAGGTTTTTTTATACATTAATTAATTGATCCCTTGCCAGTATGCTAGGGATCAATATTTTTTGGCTATCCCTTTTCCTTCCTGGAGGAAGTACAATGCTTTATATCCGATCACGTACAATGGAAAAACCGGATCCTTCCTGGCTCAGGCAATCCAAAAACTACTTAACAAAAAATAGCTACCAGAAGCCGACCATCGGGTTTTCAATTCTGGAATTACAGATTGCTCAAGGGTGCCACTAAAAGAGCTATTTTTCCCAGGATTTTTCAGAACTATTCCCTAGAATGCCTCTAAGGGATATAGCAGGACAAAAGTACAAAGGAGTTTACAATGACAAATAAGTTTTTCGCTCAAGTTGCAGACAAAAGTATTGCCAGGCTCAAGGCCTCAGGTGCTACAGACGAACAGATCAAGGAAGAGATATTCCTAAAGGCTTGTTTGCTCACCTCAGACGATCAAGACGGGATAGACTGGAAGGCAGCGGAATCGTTTTGCGATAAATATTGGGCCGAACACTCGCTCTAAAGGATGCTAAAAATCGGGATAGGTTTTCAATACTTGCAGAAACTTCTTGACAATCACACAAAACACTCTATACTACAGATAACCACCTTGGGTGGAAGTAACATACGGAAGGAGATACGATATGAAAATTAAAAACTTGAACGAACTTTACAAAAAGATGCTTATGAAACATTCATCAGTCATGGACTGGACACAAGGGCAATGGTCAACCTCACTACCTACCTTTGGTGGAACTGAGCCTTCTGACACTGAAGGTATCTGGTCATGGGATGAAACTCGACTCATAGTAGGCACGTGTGCTAGTGACCTGCAAATCATTAGCCGTATTGATGCAAGGTACGACTTAGTGGAAGATGTAGCAGGTGAGTTTTGTATGGGATATTGTGGTAGGGATACACCAAAAGCTTGTGAGGGTTGCCCTATTCGTGATCTTATAGACAGCCTAGACTCTATACTCGCAAAAATGCCTATAACCAAATAGCTAGAGCAACTTCAGGAGCCTTTGAGGAGGCTCTTACAAGTCGCTTGAGCGATAGTAACATACGGAAGGAGAACACCATGAAAAAAAGAACATTTTCTACAGTAATGCCAAACGGCATGAGAGTTTTAGGCTACAAATTTAACGCCTTGATGTATAAACTTGGCTACGAAGTACGAGCCTAATTGCAATACATGGAGGTATTAGAATGAGAAGACGATATGTAATATGTAATTGTATGGCAAGTGCGCTAAAGGCTTGCCCTTGGGCAAAAGTGACCGTTAGGTACGGCAGCGGATATATGTGTTTTGAGTCGGCCTACGATCATCAGGCATGGGAAAACCTCCAGTGATAGGTATCATCTGCGCTGTGGGGCGATAGCTCACTAAGTGGGGAATTATCCCGCTTTGGATAGAGAATCGCACCTTGCCCCAAAAAAGGGGCATAGAGAGCAAAGTAGGAACGGTATGGAAAGTTAGATAGGCGCTAAAGGATGCCTAAGATCGGGATATATTTGGAGGGTTTGAATGTACGCATTAATGATAGTTAGCAAGGAAGCAGATGTTTCAGTCATTGGTTGGA
>JAENWI010000227.1 GCA_016650115.1 Peptostreptococcaceae bacterium
ACCTGCAGTTATTCCAAAATCAATTACCGGTTACAGCAAAATGAGAGGTTGCAACAGGCTCAAATACACCAACCGGAACAACATGCCTGGCAGGATAGCATGGAATTTTCTTCGATAGTGGAAACCGCAGCTTCCACTTTGGGCGGGCTGTTCGATATATTGAAACCTTCTTCCGGATATGATGAAAACCAGGCAGAAGTTTTTAGGCTGGAAGCCAAAAAACGAAAGAAGAAGAAAGGATACAGATTATAAGCAATTTAAAAATCAATACTTATTTCTACTTTACTAAAATAGAATACGTTTAATTATTAGGTTATATGTTTGATTATCAGTATATTTAAGTCATTATTAATCATCTCTGATCATTTTGACAATGAAGCCAAAACGAGCAGAGAAAAAAAATTTATTTTCTAAAATCCAATTCGATCCATCAAGCCTGCCAAGAGTTAATAGATTGATACACAGCGCATATGAAGGGTTGTTTAGGGTGTACAGAATGAGTAGTACGCATACAGCGATAGAGTATTTGTCGGGACTGTTACAGTGCGAAAAAGGTCATGGTAATATGGAACGAATGGTAGAAGAAGTAGAAGATTCAGATTATAAGCGATACATACATTTTTTGTCTGTTAGCAATTGGAGCGCATCTGCGGTAAACAATGCGACGTTGGGAGAAACTGACAAATTATTGAGGGCACAAAAGAAGCAAAGTGGTCTTCCGACAGGTCTTGTTCTTGACGAAACTTCGCATTTAAAAAAGGGTTCCAAATCAGTAGGTGTCGCTCGTCAATATGCGGGAGTATCAGGTAAGGTGGATAATTGCCAGGTTGCCGTCCATGCCTCATTGGCCAATGGTAAATTTTGCACCTTAGGGTTTGTTACAAAATAAGATGACGGGAATCAACGATGTTATTTTACGTCTTTTCGAGACGCAAAAGTTGAGAATAGCCACTGTTTATTTAAAACTTTTGAAACGAAGAAAAGGCGTAAAAGAACGAGTCGAAACCGTTAGATTATTTCGTTACAATCCCTTAGTTGGCACAAAACTTTTTCTGCCCCAAGGATGGACAAAAGACAAGAAACGATGTGAAGCGGCAGGCATACCAGATTCAGAACAAAAATTTCAAACCAAACCCGAACTGGCGTTGAAGATAATAAAACAAATTATCGAGGCTGGGGCAGAATTTGATTTTATCGGAGGCGATGGACTGTATGGACATAATGCAGAACTGACAAGGGCATTAGATGATTTGGATAGGTTTTATGTGTTGGATGTGCATAAGGACGAAACAGTTTTTCTGTCAGAACCCACATTTTCAATTCCTGAACGCAAAGGCAATAAAGGTAGAATGCCCACGAATATACAGCCGAACATTCAGCCGATACAATTACAAAACTATATAAAAACGCTTACAGATAAGGATTTTACAACAGAGAAGGTACGACAGACAGCCAAGAATTGGAAGGTGGCAAAAGTTCATACAGTAACTGTTTGGCAGTGGGATGGAAAAGAAGAAAAAGCTCGTAAAAGAACCTTAGTGATTACCCTATCAGAGAAAACAAAATTTTCATTGAGCAATGCAAACAAAGAAGAATACACCAATAAAGAATGGGCTTATTTTCAATGTAGCAGGTATTGGGTAGAGAGATGTTTTGATGACTGTAAAAATGAATTAGGTATGTCAGATTATCAAGTAACTGGTTGGTTGGCTTGGCAACATCACATGGCTTTGGTATTGATGGCAAGTCTATATATCTTGAATTTAAAACTTGAACAACAAGGACAAATGCCACTGCTAAGCGTTCGGGATGCAAGATTATTAGTTATTGCAATAACATTTGCAACCAAAAAAGAAGTCGATCTCTGCTTGGAACACATCCGAATCAGACATCAAAAAAGACAAGCAGATATTGATAGATATTATAAGAAAACTTAATTTGGTAAAGTAGAACTATTTATGACTTCATTATCACGAATCAAAGGTGAGGTCTTTAAATCCTAATAAGTTACAAAATTCTTGCTGAGAGTTACATAATTCACATATACAAGGGATTTAATGTAAATTAAAAGAGACAGTCACCAGGGCAACCGTCTCTTTTAAAATGTTAATTTAACGTCTTAGGGTTGATTAACCGTATTCATTTGAAGCGTTACAGCAGTTTGAGCTAACATTCTACCATTCATAGTTGCGCCCGTTTTCATATTAATACCTGTTTGTCCTAAAATATTTCCTTCGAAATGACTGGTCGTTCCGAAAGTTACGGCGTCGGATACTACCCAGAAAATATTTTTAGCCTGAACACCACCTTCTAAAGTAACTTTTACTGCAGAGCTCATAGTTAGAGTCCCTGCAACTTGAAAAATAAAAATATCTGTAGAGCTACCAGAAATAGTGATATCTGTAGGAATGTTAACCGAGCTTGACCATTTGTAAAGACCAGGTAAAAGCGTAATACTACCAATGGTTCCAGCACCTAAATTCAGAAAATCAGGATCTACACGTCCGGCAGCATCCGTGTAAGCTGCTTGCATATCAAGTACAGCATTTCCTAATCTTGTAGCATTTGTAATTTTGCAAGCTGGGCCTGCAGCATCAACTGAGAATACAGAACCTGTTACTTCCCCACAACTTAATGTCATAGCAGCACCAGTAATTGGGCTTGTTCCAATATCTCCTAAAATAGAAGATTTATAAACACTAGTAATTCCGGTTTTCGACAAAATTACAAAATCACCTGCAACTCCAAGATTGACAACTTTTAAT
>JAENWI010000291.1 GCA_016650115.1 Peptostreptococcaceae bacterium
ACAATATCTTTTCTGCCATGCTTTTTACTGGTTGCATTCATAATAAAAGCGATTGTATTTACTTTTGTATCAATACCAAGGTATTCAATAATCTTTGCCCCCTGACCGGCAGTAATATGGTCTATAACTATTCCCTTTTGTATGGTATTTACTAACATTGCTCGCCCTCCTTCATTTAAGAAACCTTTTCACATCCCAATAAACTCATAATCAGTGCCATTCGCACATACATTCCGTACTTTGCCTGCTTAAAATATAATGCTCTTGGATCTTTGTCCACCTCAACTGAAATTTCATTTACTCGCGGAAGAGGATGAAGTACCATCATGTCTTTTTTAGCCAGCTTCATTTTTTCTTCTTCTAATATGTATTTGTCTTTTAACCTTATATAATCTTCTTCATTAAAAAATCTTTCCTTTTGCACTCTTGTCATATATAAAACATCTAATTCGGGAAGGACTTCTTCCATTTTCTCAACTTCTTTATATTCTATATTATTTTTCTGTAATATTTCTTTTCGTACGTAATCAGGTATTTTCAGTTCATCCGGCGAAATCAGGATGAATTTTACATTTTTGTATCTTGATAATGCTTTTATCAGTGAATGTACAGTTCTGCCAAATTTCAAATCTCCACAAACACCAACGGTTATATCATCGAACCCGCCTCTTTCTCTTCTGATGGTTAGAAGATCAGTTAATGTTTGTGTTGGATGCTGATGGCCTCCATCTCCGGCATTAATCACCGGGATATCCGTACTTTTTGCTGCTACTCTCGGTGCCCCTTCTTTAGGATGTCTCATTACAACGATGTCGGCATAACACGCTACCGTTCTGACTGTATCTGCTATACTTTCCCCTTTTGCAACCGAACTTGAGTTTGGTTCAGAAAAACCGATTACTTTACCTCCAAGCCTGCACATTGCTGCCTCAAAGCTGAATCTTGTTCTGGTACTTGGCTCATAAAACAAAGTCGCAAGAAGTTTTCCTCTGCAGGCTTCTTCATAATTTTCTGGGGCGTCTATTATTTTATCAGCTAATTGAAAAATATCCTCCAGTTCTTCAATTGTAAAATCTTTTGGCTCTAACAAACTTCTTCCTTTTAACATTTTTTCTCCTTTCGATTTCAATGAGGTTTAACCAAGGTTTGAATCTGGGTTCTGATTAGTCAGTTTTTATTCATGTCTTTAGTGGAACTGCTGCTACAAGATAAAAAAAATCTCCCCAAAGGGAGATTCATTGATTAAAATATAAAATACTGATAAAGAACTGAACAATGGGTTAAATAATGATTTAAATAACGAATTAATCGAGGCGGCATTTCCCGTCAACGGTGATAGATTATATGAATTTATCAATCCTTTTACTTTAGTCATTTTTACCTCTTTATTTTACTTTGATTTAAATAATGCTCAAATCTTCAATAGTATACCATAGGCAAGTATACAGGTCAAGGGTAAAAGTGAATAATAATTAGCCAAATCACTTCCAGTCTATTTTGGATTTTTCTTTATAAGGAAGTCTTAAATAATCCTCTTCTTCTGGGTAACCAAATGCCAATGCACCAAATACCTGCATTTCTTCCCCAATGCCAAGCAGCTCTTTGATCTCTTTGCTTGCATTTGTTATCCTGGTTAAATATCCTGCCCAACAGGCACCAATCCCTTTGGCGTGGAATAAGAGATCAATATCCGTTAATGCAATGGTAGTATCTGTATAAGGATTTATTTTCCCTTCCTTTAGTGAATAGCCAAAAATCAAGTGAGGAGCGTCAAACGTCACTATGTTATTCCCGTTTTCCAGTTCAGAAAGGATCTCGAGTGAAATTTGATTGGCCTTTACCCACTCAACCACTAACTCCATAACCCTTATGGCTTTCCTTTTTTCATGTACAACAACCCAATTTTGGGGATGCTGATTTTTAGCGCTTGGCGCAAAATCTGATACTCTGATTATTTCACTTATAACATCTTCCGGAACCTGCTCATTACTAAAGTTTCTTTTGCTTCTTCTCGAAAGCATCAGATTTTTTATTTCATTGTA